>JAWWAN010000026.1:0-14983 GCA_033721675.1 Rhodothermales bacterium
CCCTTTGTCATCCCGTACCCCACCCCTCCTTTGTCATCCCGAGCGCAGTCGAGGGATCTCGCCGGTTCTGGATTTCGGCATCCTTGCCCGGCGAGATTCCTCCGTCCGTCGGCTTCGCCTCGTGTCCTCCGCTCGCTACGCTCGTCGGCATGACAACTCGGACGGTGTCGTGTACTGAGCGGAACGGCGCAGAGGGTCGTAGATTGAAGGCCCGACGCGCCCTCCGGTACCGCCACTCCCTTCGCGATGCCCACCCTCGCCTTCTTCAGCGACGTCCACGCGAACCTGCCCGCGCTCGAAGCCGTCCTCTCCGACCTGGACCGGCGGCAACCGGATATGGTCTTCTGCCTGGGCGACCTCGTGGGCTATGCGCCGTGGCCCAACGAGGTCGTCGATGCGATCCGTGCGCGGCGCATCCCCACGCTCGCCGGCAACTACGACGAAGGCGTCGGCCTCGCCTCGGAGGACTGCGGCTGTGCCTACAAGACGGAGGAGGACGAGGCGCGCGGCGCCGCGTCCATCGCCTTCACGAACGACGCCGTCACCGAGGCGACGCGCACGTACCTGCAGGGGCTTCCGCGCCATCTGCGCGTGACGATGCAGGCGCCGCGCAGGCCCGAGGCGCTGCCCTTAGAGATCCTGATGGTGCACGGCAGCCCTCGGCGCGTCAACGAATACCTCTTCGAGGACCGGCCGGACCGCAGCTTCCTCCGCATGATGGAGACGGCCGGCGCGGACGTGATGCTGTTCGGCCACACCCACAAGCCCTTCCACAAGGCGCTCGCCTACGAGGCGGAGGACGGCGCCCGCCGCTACCGCCATGCCATCAACCTCGGCTCGGTCGGCAAGCCGAAGGACGGCGACCCGCGCGCCTGCTACGTCCTGCTGCACCTCGGCGCGGGCGCCACGCCGGCCGCCCCGGAGCACGTCCGGCCCGAGTTCGTGCGCGTGGCGTACGACGTCGAGCGCGTGGCGCGCGCCGTGGAGGAGAGCGCCTTGCCCGACGCCTTCGCCGAGATGCTACGCCGGGCGTACTGAGCAGCAGCGCGGATGCGCGGCGCAGGCCGTACCTTCCGGACGGATCCGGCCGCCCCCGTCTACCTGCCTGCACCGCCGCGATGCCCTTCCCCGACACCGCCGAGCACCGCCGACTGGCAGCCTCCGAGGCCCGCCGCGCCGACTGGAAGCAATGGGGGCCGTACGTGGCTGCCCGCGCCTGGGGCACCGTGCGCGAAGACTACAGCGCCGACGGCGACGCCTGGGCCTTCTTCCCCCACGACCACGCCCGCAGCCGCGCCTATCGCTGGAACGAAGACGCCCTGGCCGGCTTCTGCAATCGGTTCCAGAACGTATGCCTCGGCCTCGCCCTCTGGAACGAGCGCGATCCCATCCTCAAGGAGCGCCTCTTCGGGCTCACCGGCCCCGAGGGCAACCACGGCGAAGACGTCAAGGAGTACTACTTCTTCCTCGACGCCACGCCCACGCATTCGTACATGCGGATGCTCTACAAGTACCCGCAGGCCGCCTACCCCTACGCACGCCTCGTGGAGGAGAACGGACGCCGCACCCGCTACGAGCCCGAGTACGAGCTGATCGACGCGCTGCGCGGGGCGTTCGAGGCCGGCCGCTACTTCGACGTCTTCGTCGAATATGCGAAGGCGAGCGAAGAGGATGTGCTGTGCCGCATCACCGCCGTCAACCGGGGGCCGGAGGCCGCGCCGCTGCACGTGCTGCCGCACGTCTGGTACCGCAACACGTGGTCGTGGGGCTACGGACGCGAGCGGCCCGTGCTGGAAGCCCTGCCGAACGGAGACGGCGCCACCGTGCGCCTCCATCACCCTCACCTGGGCACGCGGTGGTGGTACGCCCGCGTGCCTGGCACGCCCCCGCTGCCGGTGCTCGCCACCGACAACGAGACGAACACCGAGCGCCTCTTCGGCACCCCCAACGCCTCGCCCTACGTGAAGGACGGCATCCACGAAGCCGTCGTACACGGGCGGCGCGCGGCCGTCAACCCGGCCCGGCGGGGCACCAAGGCCGCCGCCCATGCCCGCGCGCTCGTGCCGCCCGGCGAGGCCTTCACCGTCGAGGTGCGCTTCGCCGACCGCGCGCTCGACGACCCCTTCGGCGGCTTCGACGCCACGATGGCCCTCCGGCGAGACGAGGCCGATGCGTTCTACGCCGCCGTCCAGCACCCTGCGCTCGGCGAGGATGCGCGGCGCGTGCAGCGGCAGGCCTTCGCCGGGCTCCTCTGGACCAAGCAGTTCTACCACTACAGCGTCGAGCTCTGGCTCGGGGGCGACCCCGCCGGGCCGCCCCCACCCCCGCAGCGCCACCACGGCCGCAACGGCGGCTGGACGCACCTCTACAACCTGGACGTCCTCTCGATGCCGGACGCGTGGGAATATCCGTGGTACGCCGCCTGGGATCTCGCCTTCCACGCCCTCCCGCTCGCGCTCGTCGACCCCGAGTGGGCCAAGCGGCAGCTCGTGCTGTTGCTGCGCGAGTGGTACATGCACCCCAACGGGCAGCTTCCTGCCTACGAGTGGGCCTTCTCAGACGTCAACCCGCCCGTCCACGCCTGGGCCGCGTGGCGCGTCTACAAGATCACGCGCAACGTCACCGGCGAGGCCGATCTGCGGTTCCTCGAAAAGGTCTTCCACAAGCTGCTGCTCAACTTCACGTGGTGGGTCAACCGCAAAGACGCCGAGGGCCGCAACGTCTTCCAGGGGGGCTTCCTCGGGCTCGACAACATCGGCGTCTTCGACCGCAGCAAGCCCCTCCCCACCGGCGGCCGCCTGGACCAGGCCGACGGCACCGCGTGGATGGCGATGTACTGCCTCAACATGCTCGCCATCGCCCTCGAGCTGGCCGAGACGCGGCCCGCCTATGAGGACGTGGCGACCAAGTTCTTCGAGCACTTCGTCTACATCGCCCACGCCCTGCACGGCGCCGGGGATGGGCGCGGCCTGTGGAACGAGGAGGACGGCTTCTACTACGACGTGCTCCACGCGCCCGGCGGCCCCGCCATCCCGCTGCGCATCCGCTCGCTCGTGGGCCTGATCCCGCTCTTCGCCGTCGAGACGCTGGAGCCGGAGGTGCTGGAGAAGCTGCCGCGCTTCCGGCGGCGCATGGAGTGGTTCCTCGAATACCGCCCCCACCTCCTCGACGACCTCGCGCTCGAAGACACGCCGGGCGCTTCGGGGCGGTGCCTGCTGGCCCTGGTGAGCCGCCCGCGCCTCGAACGCATCCTCACGCGCATGCTCGACCCCGCCCAGTTCCTCTCCCGCTACGGCCTGCGTGCCCTCTCGAAAGAGCACGAGGCGAATCCCTACACGTTCCATGCGAACGGGCAGGCGCACACCGTCGCCTACGAGCCGGCGGAGTCCACCACGGGCCTCTTCGGCGGCAACTCGAATTGGCGCGGGCCGATCTGGTTTCCGGTCAACTACCTCATGATCGAGTCGCTCCAGAAATTCCACCATTACTACGGCGACGCCCTCACCGCCGAGCTGCCGCACGGCTCCGGGCAGCACCGGACCCTCGGCGCCGTCGCCACCGACCTCTCGCACCGCCTCGCCCGCCTCTTCCTGCGCGACGACGCCACCGGCCGCCGGCCGGTCTTCGGGGGCGAGGCGCTCTTCCAGCAGGATCCGCACTGGCGGGATCACGTGCTCTTCTACGAATACTTCCACGGCGACGACGGCGCGGGCCTGGGCGCAAGCCACCAGACCGGCTGGACGGCCCTCGTCGCCAAGCTCCTCCAGCAGAGCGGCGCGGGCTGAGCCGGCTACTCCGGCAGCGGCTTCACCACGAGCACCGAGCAGGGCGCACGCCGGACCACCTTCTCGGCCGTGCTGCCCAGCACCCAATGCTCCAGGCCGGTGAGCCCCCGCGAGGGCAGCACCACGAGGTCCGTGCCGTGCTCCTCGGCGAACCGCACGATCTCGTCGGCCGCGCGCCCGCGCACGACGTGCATCCCGGTCTCGACGTCCTTGCCACCGGCTTCCTCCAGCAGGTCATCCAGCGCCGCGAGGGCCTGCCGGTTCAGGTCCGGCACAGCGCCGTAGAGTTCGTGCATGGTGGCGCTGTACATGGCCGGGAAGGTCGGCTCCTCGACCACGTGCAGGACGTCGAGCCGGGCGCCACACGCCGTGGCCATGGCGCGCGCCTGCGCCAGCCCGCGCGCGGACTGCGCGGAGAAGTCGATGGGGGCGAGAATCTGCTTGAAGGGCATCATGGCGGGATCAGAGTGCGGGCGCCCCGGCCCACGCAGCCGTGAGCGCCCGCAGGGCCGGCGCGTCTTCCTCCGGCGACGCCTCGGCCGAGCCGATGGGCACTACGAGGCGGTCGCCCTCGCGGACGGGCGTGCCGAGCGTCTCGCCGGGGCCGAGGAGGCTCAGCATCCGGCGGGCAAGCGCAAGGGCCGCGCGGCGGCGCTGCGCCTCGCGGCACAGCTTCTCGCGGTCGATCTTGGGGGGGTTGATCACGGCAGTCATGGCAACCTCGCAGGGCAGGTGGAGAGGGCAGCGGCTACATCCGGCCGCGCAGCATCCCGTGCCAGTACATCAGCGGCAGGCCGTACTTCTTGAGGGCGTACATGCTGCGCCGCTCCTTCGTGGTGTCGAACGGGAAGGAAGGCGCCGGGCGGTTGTCGTAGTCGAACTCGGCCAGCACGAGGCGGCCGTAGCCGGTGACGAGCGGGCACGACGAGTAGCCGTCGTAGCGCGCGGGTGCGCCGCCTTCGTCGCCGCGCAGATACGCCATCAGGTTCTCGGCCACCACGGGCGCCTGCTTCCGCACGGCCGCGCCCGTCTTCGCGTTGGGCGTACCGGCAGCGTCGCCGAGGGCGAAGACGTTGGGATGGCGGACGTGTTGCAGCGTGTACCGGTCTACGTCGACCCAGCCGCCGTCATTCGCCAGCGGGCTCTGCGCCACGAACGCCGGGGCGCGCTGCGGGGGCACGACGTGCAGCATGTCGAACCGTTCGACGCGCTCGGTCGGCTGCCCGTCGCCGCCGGTGACCCGGATGACGGCCTCGCGGGCCTCCCCCCGCACGGCGACCAGCTCGTGCCCGAAGTGCCAGGGGATCCCGTAGCGCTCGTTGACGCCTTCGAGGGTCGTGCGGAACTCGGGCACGCCGAAGATGGCCTTGCCCGGGTTGAACATCGCCACCTCCACCCGGTCCAGAATGCCCCGGCGGCGGAGGTGATCCGCCGTCAGGTACATGATCTTCTGCGGCGCGCCGCCGCACTTGATGGGCGTGCTCGGCTGCGTGAAGAGCGCCCGCGCGCCGGGCCGGAGCGCCTGCATGGCCTCCCACGTGTACTCGACGTGCGTGTACGAATAGTTGCTGCACACCCCGTTGCGGCCCAGCGTCTCCGTGAGGCCGGGGATCGCCTCCCAGTCGATCTCGATGCCGGGAGCCACCACCAGCGCGTCGTAGCTCAGCGTCCGGCCGCCGCGGGTGGCGACCGTGTTGGCCTTGGGGTCGAAGGCGATGACGGCATCCCGGACCCAGACGGCGCCCGGCGGGATGTAGTCGGCCTCGCGGCGCTCGGTGACGTCTTTCGAGAAGACGCCGCCGCCCACGAGGGTCCACAGCGGCTGGTAGTAATGCGTCTCGCTCGGCTCGACGACGGCTACCGTGGGCGCATCGGCCAGGCGCCGCAGGCGGGCCGCCACGGTCAGCCCCGCCGTGCCCCCGCCGACGATGAGCACCTGGTAGTGCGCGTCCGGGGGTGTTTTCTCGGCCGGCGCGGCCGGCGCCGGGGTGGCTGCGAGCGTGGTCGGTGAAGGGGTCTCCATGGCATACCTCGGTGGAAGGGGGTGCGAAGTTCAGTCGTCCCGGTCCTCGGTAGTGGCCGGGCGCGCGGGCGGCGGGTCGGTGGTCTGTACCCTGGCGTCGGGGCGGATCTGCACGTGGCTGATCTGCCCGCCGAGGTTGGCCGTGTAGCCCATCACCCCGGCCACGCCGAGCGCCACCGCGAGGACGAGCACGCCCGGCCGCAGAGGGGCCCGCCGGCGCGTCCACGCGAGCGCGCCGAGCGCGATGACGCCGAGGGCGACGGCGGACCAGAGCGCGAAGAAGGCCATGTCTTCGTGCCGCTCGACGAGTGCCTCCGGCACACCCACAACGGCTTCGATGGCCTCCTCGGCGGCCTCGCCGGTCAGGTAGGCGGCCCCTGCCCCGACCCCTACGACGACGAACACGACGAAGGCGATGCGCATCGCCTCGGTGCGGCGGCGCAACAGGCCGTAGCCCAGCAGCAACAGGCCGAACACCGTGCCCAGCACGGGCACATGGTTCAGCAGCAAATGAAGATGCGCGGCGTCCATGGTTCGGGCTCCCTATGATGAGGGCGAGCGGTCTTGTGCCAGCATACGCCGCCGCCGGATCTCCCGATGACGGCACTTCCCCTGCCGGGCTGCCAGGTTGTTATTACAAGGCATGACAGGGATACCCCTACCTATGCGCAGCGGAGGGCGCCGAGGCCGTGCCGGCCCCGCGCCCTCCGGTCCCGCACACCCCGCGATGCCGGGGCGGTACGGCCCTCCCTACTTCAGCTTGAACGTGACGGGCACCACGTAGCGCACAGACACGGGCTTGCCACGCTGCCGGCCCGGCTCGAACGTCGCCAGCTGCACGGCGCGCAGCGCCTCCTCGTCGCAGCCGCCGCCGATGCCGCGCAGCACCATGGGGTCGCGCACCCGGCCCGTCTCATCGACCACGAACTGCACGATCACCTTGCCCTCGATGCCGGCCAGGCGGGCTACTTCCGGATACTCGATGCGCGACTGGATCGAGGCGATGCCGCCGATGAGCTTCGGCATGTGCTCGACGACGACGAAGATCTCCTCCTCCGGCTCCTCCTCGGCCTCGGCCGTCGGCTCCGGCATCGGCGGGGGCGGCGGCAGCTCCGCCAGCGGCTCTCCGATGTCGAGCGTGGCGTCCAGGTTCAGCTCGATGTCGTCGAGGATCGTCTCGTCCGCGACCGTGACGAGCACCTGCGGCCGCGGCGGCGGCGGCGGCTTCGGGGGCTGCGCGGTCTGCTGGATCTCTTCCATCTGCACGACCTCCTGCGCCACGACGAGCTCGTCCGGCGCGGTGCCGGCACCCTCCAGGTCGACGTGCAGGAGGCCGACGAGGATCAGCAGGGCCAGCACGAAGCTGAGCTGGACCGTCATCCCGTATTGCCGGCGCAGGTTGGCGCGCTCGGTTTTCTGGGGTAGCCGTGAGCGAAGCGCAGGAGCGGAGGCAGGAGCAGCGGGAGCCGCCGGCGTCTGCGCCCAGCGCATCGGGGGCGCGGCGGGCGGTAGGTCGAGCAGTTGCACGTCCATGGCGGCCTCCGTGATGGCGTATGCGAGGAAGGAGCCGGGGCAGGCCCGGAAGGTCTATCCCCAAGGCACGAACCGGGGAAGCGGGGTGCTGCAAGCGAATTTCCCGGTGCGGCTGTGGGCGTTTGCCGGGGCACGGCGTGGTGGATCTGCCTACGCGTGCCGCTACCGCGTGAAGCCGGCCGGCATCGGGAAGGCGAAGGCCTCCCGGATGGCGGTGTAGTGCCCCGGCGCCACGTAGGCCAGCAGCGGCGCCTCGGCCAGCAGCTCGCCGCCGGCCTGCTCGGAGACCCGCAGCGCGTCTTGCCGGACGTGCACCGCCACCACGCGGCCGATCAGGAAGCTGTTGACCCCGAGCCCATCGACGACGCGTTCCAGCTCGCACTCCAGAAACAGATACCCGTCTGCGAGGAAGACCCCGTCGATGATCTCGGCCGGGAACGTGGGCAGGGCATCCAGGGCAGGCTTGTGGCCGGGTGCGTCGCAGCGCGGCGCGGCCGTCAGGCTGGCGAGCACCACCTGCGACGGACGCGGAAAGCTGACGGTGAAGGCCCCCGCACGGCGCGCGTTGTGGTAGGTGGCGTGGCGCGGCGTGCACGTGAAGCCGAAGTAGCCCTGCCAGCCCAGCGGCGTCGCCATGTGCTTCGGCGCCAGGTTGTGGCCCGCCCCCTCGCGCGTGCCGATCACCACGAGCGGCGCGACGGTGAAGAACCGGCTCCAGAAGTCGGATTCGGGGTCGAGCGAGACGACGGGGACGTGCTCTACGGCATCCATGGCGGCAGTCCGGTTGCAAGACGGGGGGTCGGTCTCAGAGTAGGAGGATGGCGGCGGCACGCCCCGGCGGGATCCCCGCCTCGGCGCGCAAGGGAAGCCGGGCTCCGGCCCGTGGGCGATTCTCCCACACGGGCGAGGCGGGAGCAGCGTGGGGAGATCCCCGGCGTCGGTATCGGGGGGTGGCTCACAGACAGGCCGGCCGGCCCTGGGGTATGATGGGGATACTCTCGTCCCCGTGCCTGGAGGCCCCGGATGACTTCGCTCCTCGACGCCCCACCGACGCTCGGCGCCGCGCCCGCCACCGAGGCCGGGCGCTTCGATGCCCTGCAACAGCGCCTCGCGCCGCAGTTCGAAGCCGTCTTCCCCCACGAGCAGTTGCCCCGCACCGTCGTCGTCGTGCCCAGCCTCAGCCTCGACCCGGCGGAGCTGGCGAAGGTGGCCGGGGTGCATCACTACGAGGAGCGCCTGCTGTGCATGCTGATGCTGCTGCGGATGCCGCGCACGCACCTGGTCTACGTCACCAGCGAGCCGGTGCACCCGACGATCATCGACTACTACCTGCACCTCCTGCCGGGCATCCCCGTCAGCCACGCCCGCCGCCGGCTGACGCTCCTGAGCTGCCACGACGCCTCGGCGGTGCCGCTGACGCGGAAGATCCTCGACCGGCCCCGCCTGCTGCGGCGGCTGCGTGCCGAGATCGAGGACCCCCACGCGGCCCACCTCACCTGCTTCAACGCCTCCCCGCTGGAGCGGCAGCTGGCCGTGCGCCTCGGCATCCCGCTCTATGCCACGGACCCCGCCCTGGCCCACCTGGGGTCCAAGAGCGGGAGCCGCAAGCTGTTCCGGGAGGCCGGCGTCGCCATGCCTGACGGCGCGGAAGACCTGCGCGATGAAGACGACCTGGTGGAGGCGCTGGCCGCGCTGCACGGCCGCCATCCGGCGATGCGGCGCGCCGTCGTCAAGCTCAACGAGGGGTTCTCGGGCGAGGGCAACGCGTTGTTCTCGTTCGAGGGCGCTCCGGAGGGCGGCGGGGTCGCAGCGTGGATCCGAGCCGCGCTGCCCCGGCGCCTCCGCTTCGAGGCCGAGGCCGAGACGTGGGCCGCCTTCCGCGCCAAGTTCGCCGCGATGGGCGGCATCGCCGAGTGTTTCATCGAGGGAGCGCACAAGCGCTCGCCCTCGGCCCAGTGCCGCATCAACCCGCTCGGCCAGATCACGCCCATCTCGACGCACGACCAGGTCCTCGGCGGGCCGTCCGGCCAGATCTTTCTCGGGTGCCGCTTCCCCGCCGACGCCGCCTACCGGATGGCCATCCAGGAGGCCGGGCTGCGCGTGGCCGACGTGCTGCGGCGCCACGGCGCCCTCGGCCGCTTCGGCGTGGACTTCATCTCGGTCCGCGAGGGTGACGCCTGGCGGCACTACGCCATCGAGGTCAACCTGCGCAAGGGCGGCACCACCCACCCGTTCCTGATGCTGCAGTACCTCACCGACGGCGCCTACGACCCCGCCACGGGCCGCTACCGCACGCCGGCCGGCCAGCCCCGCGCCTACTACGCCTCAGACAACCTCTGCCGCCCTGATTACCGGGGGCTCTCCCCGGATGACCTCATCGACATCGCCGTCTGCCACGGGCTGCACTTCCACGGCGCCACGCAGCAGGGCGTGGTCTTCCACCTCATCGGCGCGCTCTCCGAGTTCGGCAAGCTCGGCGTCGTCTGCATCGGAGACACCATCGCCCGCGCCCGCGCCCTCTACCGCCACACCGTCGAGGTGCTCGACGCCGAGACCGAAGACGGCACCGCCACGTGCTGACATGCCGGACCGACCCTCGCCGCGAGACCTCGAGGGCCGCATGCGCCGTCCTGCGGGCGCCCGGATGCCTCGCCGAAAGCGTTACGGGCTAGCGGAGGGACCCCGCCGGGGGCTGGCGCAGACGATGCCGGGCGAAGCAGCTCGTCACGCCGCCGGCCCCGCCTTCGCCACGAAGACCGGGCAGGTAGCGGTGCGGACGACGTGCTCGGCGACGCTGCCCAGCAGCGCGTGCTCTACGCGGCCGAGACGGCGCGGCGCGACGACGATGAGATCGGCCTGCTGCGCCTCCGCCGCCTGCACGATGGCCCGCGCCGGGTGCCCTTCGAGAACGTGGAACGCCGCCGGCGGGGGGTCTTCCGCACCGGCCTCGGCGAAGAGGGCCTCCAGGCGGGTCCGCGCGCGCTGCTCGACGTCCGGCACGAGGTCGTGGATCGTCATCGGCGAGGCGAAGGTCACCGCGAAGGGCAGGGGCTTGATGACGTGGAGCACGTCCAGGAAGGCACCGTAGGAGGAGGCCAGCGCGCGCGCGATGCGCAGCAGCGGCCCCGCCGCCTCGTTGAAATCGACGGGGGCCAGGATGCGCTGGATGGGGCGCGGCTCGGCGGCGGGGGCGTCCGGGCGCCGCACCGTGAGCACGTGGCAGGGCGCCCGGTGTACCACCTCGCCGGCGGTGCTCCCCAGCAGCAGGCGCCGCACGCCGCGCCGCCCGTGCGTGCCCATCACGACCACGTCGATCTCGTGCGCAGCCGCATACTCGGTGATGACCGCGCCAGGGATGCCGGCCGTGATCACACGCCGCACCGATACCCCGCTCAGGTGGCGTTCGGCCAGCGTACGGAGCTCGGCCTCGGCGTCAGCGCGGAGCCGCTGGGTGAAGTGCTCGGTACCCGAGGCAGCCGCGTAGGCATTCAGGACCGGATCCTCGCCGAAGGCCGGCACTACGTGCAGCACGTGCAGTACGGCGTTGAAGTGCCGGGCCAGATGCAGGGCGTGCTCCAGCGCCGTGCCCGCTCCCTCGGAGAAGTCCGTCGGGTGGAGGATCGTGTCGATGAGGGCCATAGCGATCACCAGAAAGGTGGCAGGCAGGCGCCGCCGTAGGATGCCCCGTCGTCCCCCTCAGGCGACGGGTGCGGTCCGTTCGTGCGGCGCCTGCGTTGCCAGCTGTGGCCGCCCTTCCGGGGCGGCGCGCATCGTCAGCACCGAGCAGGAGGCGGTACGCAGCACCTCCGCCGCGACGGCGCCCAGCAGATCGGTGCCCTGATCCGAGTGTGCCCCCTGCACGACGAGGTCGGTGCCCAGGCGCCGGGCGAAGCGCCGGATGACCCGTTCGGGGCGCCCTCGCACCGCATGGAAGCGGACCGGGACGGCGGGGCCGGGCGCCGCCTCGAAGAGGGCGGCCAGCATCGCCACGGCGGCGAGCTTCTGCGCTTCGGCGTCGGGCTCTCGGCCGTCCAGCACGTGCAGCAGATCGAGGCGGGCGCCGTAGGCGTCGGCGAGGGCGCGGGCCGTCTCGACGGCCCGGCGGCTCAGCGTCGAGTCGTCGGCCGGGACGAGGATCCGGTGCACCTGCTCGGGGCTGCCGCCCCCTCCCATCCGCACCTGCAAGACCGCGCTCCCGGCGTGGCGGGCGACCTGCTCGGCCGTGCGCCCGACGAAGGCCTGCCCGATGCCCTGGCTGAGAAAGAATCCTTCGCCCCGATCTCCGTGCGCGCCGACCACGATCAAGTCGCTCTGGACCTCCCGGGCCACGTCGAGGATCGCGGCGACGGGGTCGGCGTGGCGCGCCAGGTGGCGGCGCTCGCTCCCGCCGCAGCTCTGGGCCAGCGCCTCCGCGTCTCCGGCCAGTGCCCGGCGCCACGCGGCGTCGGCCAGCGGCGGCGGCGCGTGGCTGTTACTCGTCGGCGCCACGTGCAGCACGTCCACGGCAGCGGTGTAGCGCTCGGCCAGGAACAGCCCGTGGCGCCGGGCAGCCTCGGCGCACAGCGAGAAGTCGGTCGGGATCAGCAGCTTCTTGAACATAGCGGTCCGCGCCCCCGGCGCCGTCAGCTTGCCGGTGCCGCCTCGGGAGCCCGTGCCCGGAGCGGTTCCCCGAGCAGGGACGTGCCGAAGCTCTTGAGGGTGAGGACGGGGCACGGCGCCCGGCGCACCACGCGCTCGGCCACACTCCCCATCAGAAAGTGGTCGAGGCCGCGCAAGCCATGTGTAGCCATCACGATCAGGCGGTCGTGCGCCTCTCCGGCAAAGGCCACGATCTCGCGCGCAGCGTGCCCGCGGCGCACGTGGAACGCGGCGTCTACGTCCGGGCCGTCCGTCGCCTCGAAAAAGGCTTCCAGCTCCTCCTGCGCCCGCTCGTCGATGTCCGGGCGCAGGTCGTACAGCGAGTGCACCGTGAACGAGTAGAAGGCCGGGTGCAGTTGATCTTCGACGACGTGCAACAGATCGAGGCGTGCGCCGAGCGTGGCGGCCAGCACGCGCGCGTGGCGAAGGGCCATCCGCGCGTGCTCGGAGAAGTCCACGGGCACGAGGATCGAGCCGAAGGGCATGGCTTCGCCGCCCTTGCCGCGAACGGTCAGCACGGGGCACGGCGCGGTCCGGACGACCTCCTCGGCGGTGCTGCCCAGCAGCAGGCGCGGCACGCCGCGCCGCCCGTGGGTGCCCATCACGATCAGGTCGATCTCGTGCTCGGCGGCATAGCTGACGATGGCCGGCGCCGCCGCCACGTCTCGCACGACGGCCCGCCGCACCGGCACGGCATCGCCCAGACTCTCGCCCAGCCGACCCCGGAGGGCGGCGTCGGAGGCCTGGCGCGGGGTGGGGGCGTAGGCGTCGGCATAGAGCACTTCGGCGTAGAGCACATGCAGCTCGGCGCCGTGCCGCTGGGCCAGGTCGAGGCCCTGCATCAACGCGTACTCGGAGCACGCCGAGAAGTCACGCGGGACGAGGATGCGTTTTATGGTGAGCATGGTGAGAATCTCCGTAGTCAGCGCGGATAGGAAATCGGTCCACGGCTACACGTTACGCGGTGGCGCGCGGCGCGTCTGACGGGCGAGGGCGGGCTGCCGCTGTAGGGCATCGCCCCGGCGGCCTGTGGGGCGATGCCTCGCAGGCCGGCTACGCCCGCGCCGCCAGCGGGCAGGTGGAGAAGCCGAAGAGGCGGTAGGCGGGGCAGCGGCCCGCCAGCCCCGTGAGCAGAGGCACCAGCCCGACGAGGCCCCACCAGGAGCCGAAGACGAGGCCGAGCACGAGCAGCACGAGGCCCAGCACGACGCGGATGCTGCGATCGAGGGTACCGACGTTGCGCATCATGGCATTATCCTCCGGAGAAGTCTGGGTGTGGAGCGGTAGGGCGCGGGGGCACGGCGGAGTGCCGCGCCCCCGCGCGCCGCTAGATGCATCAGCCAGCGCGGCCGAATGGGCGGCAGGGGGTTGAGGCTAGAAGCTGATCACGGCTTCCACCACCACCCCGCTGAACTCGGCGCCGGCATACTTGCCGGTGAAGCCGTCGCCGTCGTAGCTGGACGTCACGTACTCGGCCTTCGCCAGCACGTTGGGCGTGAGGAACCAGCCACCGCCCAGGTTCAGCCGCGTGATCTCTTTGGTGGCGCCGCCGTCCGTCGCTTCGCCGGTGACCACGTTGTAGCGGCCGCCGGCGTAGAAGGCCTCGTTCGGGCCGAAGCGGTAGAGGGCCTCGCCGCCGAGCTGCGTGAAGCCGCCCATGTCATCGCCGCTGCCCTGGCTCCGCTCCAGGACGCCGAAGACCTCCAGCCCGTGGAACTTCACGAACGGGTTCACCTGGAAGGCCGTCTGATGCGGGAAGCCCGGGTTGAAGCGCGGCAGGAAGTCGCTGGGGCGCTCCTCGCCCACGGCTTCGAGCACGTTGTAGTAGCGCGAGCCGGCGCGGTCGCCGTTGTAGAGGTAGTCGCGCGTGCTGGCGTCGGTGCTGTGGTAGACCGAGCCGGTCAGGCGCACCCGCAGGGCGTCGTTGAGCTGGCGGTCGTAGCCGGCCTTGGCGTACATCGCGATGCCGTCGTCGCCCTCCGTCGGGCTCTGGTTGAGCCGCCCGTTGGAGACGCCCACCACGCCGAGGAAGCCGGCGTTCATCACCGTGACCTCAGCGAAGGGCTCGGTGGAAAAGGCATCCATGATGTAGTTCTCGACGAACGGGTTGTAGAGGGCCCGGGCGTTGTCCGAGCGGCGGAAGTGCGTATCGCCGTAGTTGATCTCGTCCATGCCGAAGCGGAAGCGGGTGTGCTCCATGACGCCGGCCAGGAAGCCCTCGCGGATGAAGGCGAGGTCATCCACCTGGAAGTACCCGCCTTTCACCCACGCCTCGTTATGATGCCGGGACGACAGGTAGGTACGCAGGTGCATCCGCAGGCCCTGGGCGATCTGGATGTCGGCGTTCAGGTTGGCCGTGGGCAGGGCGAAGTTGTTCGCCAGCTCCACGAGGGTGCCCTCGTCGTTGGACTGCGAGATGCCCTGGAACTGGATGGCGAAGTCGCCCCCGAGGCGCACGAACAGGCCGTCGAACGGCACGGCGGCTTCTTTCGGGGCTTCGAAGACGTTGAGGCCCGTGCGGTCCGGAGACCGGTAGTACTGCAGGTCTTTGAGCTGCTGGGCCTGCGCGCTCGCCGCCGGCAGCAGCATGGCCGCCACGACGAGGAGGAGGAGTTTCTGTAGGGTCGTCATTGTTCTATGGGTTAGGGGCCAGCACCGGGCCGGGGTCGGCCGGCGGAGAACCCGGCCCGGTTAGTGGGCGAAGACGGGCGTGCGAGCGGCCGCCACGAGGTCGAAGCGGACCGTGATGCGGTCGTGCGCCCGGACGAGGCCGAGGACGGCCGTCGGGGGGTCGATGCCGAAGTCACTCATCACGAGTGGCAGGTGGCCGCTCGCCCGGTAGGTGCCGTCGGCCCGGCGGTGGGCCTGCACGGGCAGCGAGACGCTGCGCTCCGCGCCGGCCAGGGCGAGCCGGCCCGAGACGCGGAGCCGGTAGTCCGCCCCGTCCGCAGGGGCTTCCAGCACGATGCCGGTGAGCCGGAACCGGATCTCCGGATGCGCCTCG
>JAWWAN010000027.1:0-14470 GCA_033721675.1 Rhodothermales bacterium
GCGTAGGCCTGCGCCGTCGTACTCTCCCCCATTGCTGCGGAGATTCTGCCGCTGGCCGTCGCGAACCAGCCCATCGCCGTGGAGGCAAGGCCGCTGGCCGTTGTGCCGTTCCCCATCGCCGTGGCGTACTGACCGCTAGCCGTCGTATTTAGACCTAGCGCCACGGAGTAGGTGTTCACGTTGGCGTCGTCCCATTGCGTGCCGCTCACCGATCCCACCCGGAAGGCTGCTTTCGCCGGGTACCACATTAGCCTCGCGCCCGCCCCCTCCTCCGGGATCGCGCCCGTGCCGAGGGCGCCGCCCACCACCAGCCCGCCGTCCTTAAACAGTGTCAGCGCGTTCGAGCGGTTCGCGTTCGAGTCGCCGTTGCCGACGACGAAGAGGGGGTCTGTGACGACCCAGTTGATCTGATCCCCGCCGATGACGTTGTAGCGCCCGGCGACGAGCGAGTTGGAGGCCTGCGCCGTCGTGTTGCGTCCCATGGCTGCGGAGTAGTTGCCGCTGGCCGTCGTGCTGTTGCCCAGCGCCAGGGAGGAGAAGCCGCTGGCCGTCGCGCTACTGCCCAGCGCGACGGACCGCAGGCCGCTGGCCGTGGCGGTGTGCCCCATCGCCGCAGAGGCAAAGCCGCTGGCCGTCGTGTTGAATCCCAGCGCCACGGAGTATGCGCTCACGTTGGCGTCGTCCCATTGCGTGCCATCGACCGAGCCGGCGCGGAAGGCGGCCTTGGCGGGGTGCCACATCAAACGAACCCCGGCACCCGTGGCGGGAATCGCGCCGGTGCCGAACGTGCCCAGCACCTGCAAGCCGCCGTCGGTGTTGAGTTGCCAGAGCGTGGCGCTGCTGCCGTCCTCGACGCTCGCCGCTGGTGTCTGCGCCTGGGCTGCCGGCAGGATGGTGAAGAAAAGAGCGAAAGAAGCGAGTGCTGCCGTCGAACGAAGAATCATGGCGGGCTGCCTCACATGGAAAGGAACGAAAGGACCAGAGCCGGACGCCCCGGCGCGAACCGTGCGGGGGATCGTCGAAAAAAGTAACGGCCGGGGCTCACGAAAGCAATCGCCGCCGGCCGGGCTGGCAGGCCGGCGGCGGTCAGGATGAAATGGAATACGGCCGGGGCGGCGAACCGGCCCGACGTTTGCATGGGGCGGTCACTCCGGGCGCCATCGAGGCGCCGGAGAGTCACCCCGATTCACCGGCAACCGTGGGTTCTACGGCCTACGGATCAATCCGCCAGCGACGCCTGCAACGTGATCTCGGTACTCAGGGCCTTCGAGACGGGGCAGTTCTTCTTGGTGTCCTCGGCGTGCCGCTGGAACGTGTCCGCGTCGAGGTCCGGCACCTCGGCCTCCACCCGCAGGTCGATCTTCGGGATGTGGAAGCCGCCGGCGGGGTCCTTGGACAGGTGGGCGGTGGCCGTCGCCTGGACGCGGCGCGGCGTGTGGCCGTCCTGCGCCAGCCCGTGGGCGAGGGCCATCGCGTAGCAGCCCGCGAGCGCCGCAGCGATCAGCTCTTCCGGGTTGGTGCCTTCGCCTTCTTCGAAGCGGGAAGCGAACGAGTAGGCGCCTTCGTAGGCGTTCTCGCCCACGTTTATGGTGCCTTTCCCGGAGGGCAGGTCGCCCTCCCACGTGGCGGATGAGGTGCGGATAGCCATGGAACCGGTGGATGACGGAGGTGACGGGTGAACGGCCGGAGCCGCAGCCCAACATCGGCATCCCGCCGTCGAAATCCCATGTCCGGAGCCCATCGTTCACGGATCGTAACAGCGCACCCGCGCCGGCTCCCGGCGCGAGAGTTAACAGGATGATAGCGGGTGGCCCGGAATCGAGGGGGGCTGCGCGGCGTAGGAGTCGCTTCCTGCGCCGTGCACGGCAAAACCCCACCGACGTAGTACGCTCGCCATTGCAGCCTAGCTGCGGGGGTGCGATCCCCTCCGACGAGGCGCAGGGCGGGCTCTCGACGCCGCTCGAGATGATCGAGACCTGCGTGTTAGCGTGCCCTGAGCTTCTCCTGCGTACTCTCCCCGATGCATACCACCGACCCCGACCGCTACTTCGACCGCGAGATCAGCTGGCTCCGCTTCAACGCGCGCGTCCTCCAGGAAGCCGAGGACGTGCGGGTGCCCCTCTTCGAGCGGCTGAAGTTCCTCGCGATCTTCTCGTCCAACCTCGACGAGTTCTTCCGCGTGCGCGTGGCCGGCCTGCGCCACCTGCTGCGCCTCAAGAAGAAGAAGCGCAAGCAGCTGGACTTCGACCCCGCCGAGCTGCTCCGGCAGATCCATGCCGAGGTGACGGCCCAGCAGGAGCGCTACGGGCGGCTCTTCCGGACGGAGATCGTGCCGGCCCTCGCCGACGTCGGCATCGAGCTGATCGACGAACGCGCGCTGACGGACGACGAGGCCGAGGCGCTGCACGGCTACTTCCGCCGCGAGGTGCGCCCTCACCTGATGCCCGTCCCGCTCGGGCGCTCCGGCGAGCCGCTGTTCCTGGAGAACCAGGGGCTCTACCTCGTCGTCGAGCTGGACGAGCCGGCGGGCGGCATCCGGCTCTCGGCGCGCGATGCCCGGTACGCGCTCGTCGGGGTGCCGAGCCCGCCGCTGCCGCGCTTCGTGGCGGTGCCGGGCCCCTCGGGCCCGCCGCATCGGGTCCTGTTTCTCGACGACGTCGTCCGCCGCTTCCTGCCCGATCTCTTCCCGAACGCCGCCGTCGGGGCCGCCTACGCCGTCAAGCTCTCCCGCGACGCCGACCTCTACCTGGACGACGCTTTCGAGGGAGACCTGAAGGCGGCCATCGAGCGGGCCCTCGCGAAGCGGCCCATGCAGCGGCCCACGCGCTTCCTCTACGACCTCCATCTGCCGGGCGACCTGCTGGCGCTGCTCAGGGAGCGGCTCGGCCTGGAGGAGGAAGACCTCGTGGAGGGCGGCCGCTACCACAACCTGCACGACTTCTTCGGCTTCCCGCGCTTCGGCGTCGAGGGCCACGAGGATCCCGCGCTGCCGCCGCTGCCGCACCCCGCCTTCGAGGCGGCCGAGACGATCCGGGATGCCGTCGAGGCGCGGGACCGGCTGATCCACACGCCCTACCAGTCCTTCCAACCCGTCGTGCGCCTGCTCGAAGAGGCTGCTGAGGACCCCGGCGTCGAGCGCATCGCCATCACGCTCTACCGCGTGGCGGACGACTCGGCGGTGTCCCACGCGTTGCTGCGGGCGGCGGAGGCCGGCAAGCGCGTGACGGCATTCGTCGAGGCCAAGGCCCGGTTCGACGAGGCCAACAACCTGCAGTGGGCGCGCCGCATGGAGGCCGCCGGCGTGCAGGTGCTCTACAGCATGCGCGACCTCAAGGTGCACACCAAGCTCGCGCACGTGGCCCGCCGCGACGGCCCCGCGACGGCCTACCTGGGCACCGGCAATTTCAACGAGAAGACCGCCGCGCTCTACTCGGACTTCGGCCTCTTCACCGCCGACGCCCGCCTCACGGCCGACGTCGCGAAGCTCTTCGCCTTCCTCCGCGGCGAGGACCCCGCGCCCCGCTTCGCGCAGCTGCTGGTGGCGCCCTTCCACCTGCGCGAGGGCTTCTACCGCCTCATCGACCGCGAGATCGACGAGGCGCGTGCGGGCCGCCCCGCGCGCATCCTCGCCAAGATGAACAGCCTGGAAGACGGCGGCATGATCGACCGGCTCTATGCCGCCGCGCAGGCCGGCGTGGAGGTGCAGCTCCTCGTGCGCGGCCTCTGCTGCCTGCGGCCCGGCGTCGACGGCCTCAGCGGGACCATCACCGCCACCAGCCTCGTCGACCGCTTCCTCGAGCACGCCCGTTGCTACGTCTTCCACCACGGCGGCGACGAGCAGGTGTACCTGGCGTCAGCAGACTGGATGACGCGGAATCTGGACCGCCGCGTCGAGGTCGCCTTCCCCGTCTTCGATCCGGCCCTTCGTGCGCTGCTCCACCGCGTGCTGGACCTCCACCTGCGGGACAACGTCAAGGCCCGCATCCTGGATGCCGACCAGGAGAACCGCTACGTAGAGCGCGCCGGCCCGCCGGTGCGCGCGCAGCTGGAGACCTACCGGATGCTGGAAGCCCTCGTCGCCGAAGCGGCGCCCGAGGCGGAGTAGGCGCGGCGCTTACTGGTTGCGCTCCACGTGCTCGTAGTGCTCGCCGTTGACCGTGCAGGAGGCCGTGATGTCGGCCGTCCGGGCGAGCATGGCCGCGACCGAGCAGTACTTGCCGATGCTCAGCGCCACCGCACGCCGCACCTTCGCGGCGTCGAGAACCCCGGTGAGGATGAAGTGGACGTGCATCGTCGTGAAGACGGCCGGCGTGCGCTCCGTCGCGCGCTCGTAGTCGACCTCGACGTCGAACGAGTCGATCTCCTGGCGTTGCTTGCCGAGGATGAGGATCACGTCGATGCTGGCGCAGGCGCCGAGGGCCATCGCGGTGGTCTGCATCGGGCCGGGCGCGGCGTTCGCGCCGCCCTCGCCCTCGGTCACGTCGAAGTGGGTTTCGAGGCCGTCCGCGTTGCGGCCCACGAGGTGGAAGGCGTCGTCGAGGCGGGTGAGCGATACGCGCATGCGGGCGAGAGGGATGAGGGAGCGGGGAGGAGGATAAGGGGAGGAGGGAAGGGGGCTACATCATGGTGCCCCGGCCGGCGGTGAAGAAGAGGATCAGCAGCAGGGTGACCGTCAGGATCAGGCCGATCATGAAGACCGTGTACGAGATCCACAGGAGCCGGTACTTCTTCTGCAGCACCTGCCCCAGCCCGTAGAGGTCGCTCGCCATGGCGTCGTAGAGCCGGTCCCAGTCGTGGATGATCTCGCGGATGCCGAGCTTGAACGTCTCCAGCGGGAGGTTGACGAAGTTGCCGAAGAAGAGGATGTTGGCCTCGTTGCGGCGCACGTCCTCCAGCGTATAGATCTCGCTCGTCACCTTGGGGCGGGCGCTGAGGATGGCGAAGACGATGGAGATGAGCGCCGAGATGAGCAGCACGCCGGAGGGGATGAGCAGCCAGGGGTCGTCCTGGGCGCGCGTCGAGACGAAGGAGACGATGATGGACATCAGGATCGCGTTGATCGAGATCATGATGTTGGCCTTCGCGTCGGCGATGCTGGAGAGGTTGATGTGGGTCCGGTAGGCGGACCGGAACATGGTCTCCTTGCCGCGCTTCGGGATGCCTTTGTCGCGGTCCGGCACCGGCACGGGCTTCTGGCGGTCCAGCAGGGCGGCGATGCGGCGGCGCATCTCCTTGATGTTCTTCCGCTTGCGCTTGCCGTACTTCTCCCGCGCGTAGGGCGTGTAGAAGTCCGTGGCGTAGAGGAAGCTGAGCTGCGACTGCGCCCACTCCAGGTCCGTGTACTCCTTGTCCCGGTGGTGGAGCCACTCCTCGCGCAGCCGCTCGGACCGCTCGAAGAACTTCTTGCGGCCGAGGTGCGCCAGGTCGGCATCGCGCAGGACCTCTTCCTTGAACGTCTCCGGCTCGTGGCCGGGGCGGGTGGCGAGGATCAGCGACTCGACCTCGGCGATGGCCTCTTCCGGGACGTCGCGCTCGGCGAGGAAGTCGCGGGCGATGCGGGCCGAGACGTCCTCGTGGCCCTCATAGGTCTCCACGAAGCCGACGTCGTGGAACCACGCGGCCACGCGGAGCGGCGCCATCGTCTCCTCGTCCAGCTCCTCCTTGCGCCCGATCTTGTTGACGGCCTCGACGACGTCGGCGGTGTGCTGGTAGCCGTGGAAGACGAGCGTCTCGTCCAGTTCCTCTTTGCAGAGCCGGTAGACCTCCTGCGCGACGTCGGGCAGGAGGCGTTGGAGCGCCGGGGCCGGTGCGGCGGTGGTGGTTCCCATAGTCGAGGGTCGAAAGTAACGAAGTGGATAGCAGCGGCACGCGGGCCGGCTGCGCTCGTTGTATGCCGCGAACCGGCGCAGGACCGCACCGGACGGCGCGATTGCCGCGCCTACTCGACATTATTGCCGGATTTTCGCAATGTGCAGCGCCCACGCGCACCCCTCGCCCGAGCAGCCCTCCCCTCGGCCTCCCACCGGACGGCGCCGCGGCCCCTGCCCCGCAGGCTTGTTGCTGCTCCTACTCCTCGTCCTGAGCGCGTGCTCCGGAGGCAGCGTCATGAGCGACCTCGGCTTCGGCACCGAAGCACCGGACGCCCCGCCAGACTCTGCGCTCGCCTATACGGTGTACCTCATCGGAGACGCCGGGGCTCCCCGCGCGGACGGCGTGGAGCCGACGCTGGCATTGCTGAAGGACCACCTCGCGGCGGCCTCCGAGCGCACGGCCGTCGTCTTCCTCGGGGACAACATCTACCCGAGCGGGCTTCCGCCGCGCTCGTCGCCGGCGCGGCCCGAGGCCGAGCGCCGCCTCCGCGCCCAGCTCGAGGCCACCGAAGGGTTCGCCGGCCGCATCGTGTTCCTCCCCGGCAACCACGACTACGGCGACCGGGGGCTGGGCGGCAACCCGGCGGCCGTGCGCCGCCAGGAACGCTTCGTGCAGGAGGTCCTCGGGCGAGGCAACACGTACCTGCCCGATGGCGCCTTCCCCGGCCCGGCCGAGGTCGAGCTGGCCGATTCGCTCACGCTCGTGGTGCTCAACACCCAGTGGTGGCTCGAAGACGACCGCCGCTACGGAGACACGGGCGACTTCATCGTGGAGCAGGCCGTCGGGGTCGTCGTAGCGCTCGAAGACGTGCTGCGCCGCCGCCGCGACGACCGGCTGCTCGTGGTGGGCCACCACCCGTTCTACACGAACGGGGAACACGCGGGCCGCTACCCGCGCCGCAACTACCTGCCCGTCCCGCTCTCGCGCCGCTACCTCGGCACCCCGCAGGATCTCTCGAACCGCAAGTACCGGATCATGATCGAGGCGCTGAGCGGCGTCTTCGAGCAGCACGACGGGCTGATCTACGCCGCCGGCCACGAGCATACGCTCCAGTACTTCCCCATCGGCGAGCAGCACTACATCGTCAGCGGCGCCGGCAGCAAGAGTTCGTACGTGGCCGAGGGTGGCCGCGCGGCCTTCGTGGACGAGGGCAAGGGCTTTGGCCGCCTGCGCTATTACACCGACGGCTCGGTCTGGCTCGACTTCTGGAAGCCCGGCGAGGACGGCGGGCGCCGCGTCTACCTGCGCCGCCTCGAGCCGCCTACCGGGCCGCTCGTGGCGGCCCCCGCCCCGGCCCTCGCCGAGGAACCCGCCGCGCCGTCGATGCCGGAGAGCACAAATGGGAAGACGGTGACCCCCACGGACGACCCCTACCCCTACGCGTTCGCCGTGCTGGACAGCGTGACCGTGCCGGCCAGCCGCCAGTACGACGCCGGACCGCTCAAGTCGTTCTTGCTGGGTGAGCACTACCGCGACGTCTGGAGCACGCCCGCCCGCATCCCCGTGATCGACCTCGGCACGACCGCCGGCGGCCTCCGGCCCATCAAGCGCGGCGGCAGCTTCCAGACTATCTCGCTGCGCCTCCAAGGCGCCGACGGCGACCAGTACGTCCTCCGCTCGGTCGATAAGTTTCCCTCCAAGGCGGTGCCGCGCACGCTGCGCCGCACCGTCGCCCAGGACCTCGTCCAGGACCAGATCTCGGCCATGCACCCGTACGGCGCTTTCGTCGTGCCCAAGCTGGCCGAGGCCGGCGGCGTCTACCACACCGCCCCCCGCCTCGTCTACGTGCCCAGCGACCGCCGCCTCGGCATCTACCGGGACGACATGGCGGGCCAGGTGGCCCTCTTCGAGAGCCGCCCCGACGAGGACCAGCGCGACGAGGCCCGCTTCGGGCGCGCCGAGAACATCATCGGCACCGAGAAGCTCTTCGAGGAGATCACCGAAGACAACGACCACCGCGTCGACGAGCCCGCGTTCGTCCGCGCCCGCCTCCTCGACATGCTCATCGGCGACGTGGACCGCCACCGCGACCAGTGGCGGTGGAGCGCCTTCGAGCCGCACGAGGTCGACCCCACGCTCCACGGCGAGGCCCGGACGCAGGGCAAAGTCTATCGCGCCATCCCGCGCGACCGCGACTTCGCCTTCTACCACCTCGACGGGCCGCTCACCGTCTTCATCCGCGCCTTCGGCAACCGGCAGACCGAGCGCTTCAACAACCGCTACGGGCCGAGCTTCGGCTCCATCCGCCGCCTCAACTCGGCCGGATCGACGCTGGACCGCCGTTTCACGGCCGAGATGACGCGCGAAGACTGGGTCGCACAGGCCGAGAGCCTGCAGGTGGGCATCACCGATGCCGTCATCGAGGAGGCCGTGCGGCAAATGCCCGCCTCCGCCTACGCCCTCACGGGCCAGAAGCTGGTGGACGGCCTGAAGGCCCGCCGGGATGCCCTGCCCGAAGCCGCCGCCCGCTACTACGAGATGCTCGCGAAGACGGTCGACGTCGTCGGGTCCGAGAAGCACGAGCGCTTCACCGTGACCCATCACCCGGACGGGCGCACCGAGGTGGTGATGACGAAGATGACCGAGGAGGGCGAGGCCGTGATGGAGCTCTACCGCCGCCGCTTCGACCCCGGCGAGACGGACGAGGTGCGGCTCTACGGGCTGGACGGGGACGACACGTTCGTCTTCGAGGGGGAGCGGCGGGGCCGCATCACGGTGCGCGCCGTCGGGGGCGAGGGGAACGACACGTTCCGCGACGCCTCGGAGACCGGCCGGGCTTCGGCCCGCACCGTCCTCTACGACACGCCGGAGGGCAACACGTGGGCGGTCGGGCGCGGGGCCGACGTCGTCCGCACGCGCGATCCGCGCCTGCTGCGCTACGAGCCCGAGCCGCTCCTGTTCGACGAGTTCGGCCCGACGACGTCGTTCGCCTACAACAGCGACGACGGCGTCTTCGCCGGGGCCGGCATCGAGTGGATCCGGCAGGGCTTCAAGAAGACCCCGTACGCGCAGCGGCACCTCGTCTTCGCCAACTACGCCGTCCGCACGGATGCCTACAACGTCGGGTACGACGGGGTCTTCCCGCAGATCGCGGGCCGCTGGGAGGGCCGCCTGCGCGCGGGCGCCTTCGTGACCAACGACTTCAACCAGTTTTACGGGCTGGGCAACGAGACCGAGAACACCCAGGCCGTGCGGGATCGCTTCCGCGCCAAGCTGCGGCAGGTCCGCGTCGAGCCCTCCCTGCGGAAGGAGCTGCCGTGGTTTCGGAAGATCAGCTTCGAGCCGTACTTCACCTATACGGATGTGGAGCCCCCGGACGACCTGCGCGGCGTGGAGACGCAGCCGCCCTCGGGCTTCGACCGGGACGACTTCCTGGACACCTACTACGCCGGCTTCCGCGCCCGCTTCGACGTCGACGGCACCGACACGCTGGCGGCCACGCAGTCCGGCGCGCGCTGGCTCAACGGGGTGAGCGTCAACCGGGGCGTCCGCAACAGCGACAAGACCTTCGCGACGCTGGCTTCGGAGCTGAGCTACTTCTACACGTTCGACGTGCCGCGCCCGCTGACGCTCGCCCTGCGTGTGGGCGGCGCCACCAACATCGGCCCGTTCGAGTTCTACCAGGCCAACACGCTGGGGGGCCAGACGAACCTGCGCGGATACCCGCGCACACGCTTCGCTGGCCACAGCAGCCTCTTCACGAACGCCGAGCTGCGGGCCGAGCTCTTCGACTTCAACGCGTATCTGACGCGCGGCAACGGCGGCGTGCTGGTCTTCGCCGATCAGGGCCGCGTGTGGGTGCGGGGCGAGGACAGCCGCACGTGGCACCGGGGCGCCGGCGGCGGCGTCTGGATCAGCCCGTTCTACCGCGCGGTCATCACGGCCACGCTCGGCTTCTCTGATGAAGAATCGGCCCTGCTGGACCTCTCCATCGGCTTCCTGTTCTGAGAGCGTTCCATGGTGCGGCTGGCGGTTTTCCTGTGGGCGTTCCCCAACACCCTGCTGGGGTTGATGCTGGCGCCGGTGGCCCTCGCCACGGGCGGGCGGGTGCGCCGGGTGTGCGGTGCGCTGGAGATCTACGGCGGGGGAGTGGCGTGGCTCCTGCGGCGTGCCGTGCCGCTGGCCGGCGGGGCGGCGGCGCTGACGCTCGGGCACGTCGTGCTCGGGCGCTCCGCGAACGTGCTGGATCGGTGCCGGGCGCACGAGCGCGTGCACGTCCGCCAGTACGAACGGTGGGGGCCGCTCTTCATCCCGGCCTACCTGGCCGCCGGGGCGGTGGCGGCCTGCCGGGGGCGCGATCCGTACCGAGACAACCCGTTCGAGGTGGAAGCCTTCCGAGAGCAATGACGCCGGGCCGATTCACCACTTCGTCAAGCCCTTGACACCTCCGTAACCATCTCGAAGGGCCGAAACCTGGAAGGCGTCTCCGCTATCGAACGAGGCAGCCCTGCCTCATCTTCCGCACCCGACCTTTCACCGTCCATGAAGGCTCTCTCTACGCGCGTCCTGACCCTAGACCGGCTGGTCGTGCTCGGGCTCGTCGTGCTGCTGGCCGGCTGTCTCCGCGCCGACCCCACGCCGTTCACCCCGTTCCTCGACGGCGACGAGATCGTCCGTGAGCTGCCGTCGGACGAAGGCGGCGTCAAGTTTCTCGCGCTGGGAGACTGGGGGCGTATGGGCGACGATTTCCAGAACGAAGTCGCCCGGTCGATGGGCGACGTCGCCCGCGAGATCGACGCGGACTTCGTCGTGACCGTGGGAGACAACTTCTACCCGACGGGCGTCACGAGCACGTACGATCCGCACTGGATCCAGTCCTTCGAGGCCGTCTATACCGATTCGTCGCTCATGATCCCGTGGTACATCACGCTCGGCAACCACGACTACAAGGGCGACGTCGAGGCGCAGCTTCGCTACGACGGCCTCAGCGAGCGGTGGGAGCTCCCCGCGCGCTACTATACCCGCGTCGAACCGATCGACGACACGACGAGCGTGCGCCTGCTCTTCATCGACACGCTCCCGATCTATCGGCTCCGGTACGACCGCATCCGGGGGCAGCGCCCGCAGGAGCACCGGGCCGCGGCGTACGAGCAGCTCCGTTGGATCGACAGCACCCTGACGGCCTCCACCTCGCAGTGGACCGTGGTGGTGGGGCACCACCCGATCTTCTCGGGTGGATTCCACGGTGAGAACGAGATCCTCCGCGACTGGCTGCTCCCGATCCTGCGCAAGCACGAGGTCGATGCCTACATCGCCGGCCACGACCATCACCTCGAATATCTGTACGACGGTCAGGGGATGCACCACTTCGTCTCCGGCGGGGGGTCGCGTCTGCGGCGGGTGAAGAGCCATCGCTACACGCAGTTCGCGCAGACCCGGCCCGGCTTCCTGTCGGTCGCCATCTCGCCGTTGCAGATGCTGGCGCAGTTCGTCGATCACCAGGGCAACATCCTCTTCGGGACGGTCATCGACCGCCGCGTCGATCCGCCGCTCGTCGCCGAGGACGACCCCGAGCCCGCCGTGCTGCCAGACAGCACCGGGCAGTAGCCGCGCGGGCGCAGGAACCTGTCTGGGCGTTCGGGGGTCGTGAGCGCCCCCGTACACTGACCTCCGGATTCCGATGCGCCGAGGACTCGTCATCGCAGGCACCCTGCTGGCCGGCGGCGCCCTCGCCGTGGCGCTGGGCAGCCACCGGCCCGTGAACGTGGATGCGCCCGCGCCCGCGCTGCCGGACGACCTCGACGCGCACCTCGCCGCCGCCGAATCGCGGTTCGGGGATCTGCGGCCCGGCACCGAGAAGCACATCGTCTGGGCGGAGGCCTCGCGCGCACGCACGGCGGTGTCTGTGGTCTATCTGCACGGCTTTTCCGCGACGCGGCAGGAAGTGGCGCCCCTGCCGGATACGGTGGCCGCCCGTCTGGGCGCGAACCTCTACTACGCTCGCCTCGCCGGGCATGGCCGCAGCGGGAAGGCGCTGGGCACCGTCCGCGCCGAAGACTGGATCGCCGACGCCCGCGAGGCCCTCGCCGTCGGCCGGCGGCTCGGCGAGCGCGTGATCGTGATGGGGACCTCGACGGGCGCCACGCTCGCCACGTGGCTGGCGGCGCAGCCGGACGCCGGCGATCTGGCCGCGCTCGTGCTGATCTCGCCCAACTTCCACCCGAAGGATGCGGGCGCGCGCATGCTGCTGTGGCCCTGGGGCGAGCAGCTGGCCCGCGTGGTGGTCGGGCCGGAGCACACCTGGGAGCCGAAGAACGCCGAGCAGGCGCGGTTCTGGACCACCCGGTACCCGGTCCGCGCGCTCGTGCAGATGATGCGCCTGGTGGCTCTCGTCGAGGGCACCGACCTCGGCGTCGTCACCGTGCCCACGCTGGTGGTCTACTCCCCAAAGGATTCCGTGGTGGACGCCGCGCGCATCGCGGCCCGCTTCTCGGAGTACGGCGCGGAGACGAAGCAGCTCGTCGCCATAGACACCTCGGGCGATGCGTCCAATCATGTGCTGGCCGGGCGGATTCTCTCGCCGGCGATGACGATCCCGCTGGCCGACACCATGACGGCCTTCCTGGCGCCGCACGTGCGCTGACCCCCGTGCCGGGGTGGCTAGCTGGCGCGGCGGAGGCGGAGGCTGTTGGTGACCACCGACACGCTGGAGAGCGCCATCGCGCCGGAGGCCAGAATCGGGCTGAGGAGGATCCCGAAGAACGGGTACAGCAGCCCCGCCGCCACGGGAATGCCGACGACGTTGTAGACGAAGGCGAAGAACAGGTTCTGCTTGATCGTCCGCAGCGTGCGCCGTGAGAGGCGGAAGGCGTCGGCGACGGCCCCCAGGTCGTCCCGCATCAGCGTCACGTCGCTGGCCTCGATGGCGACGTCCGTGCCCGTCCCGATGGCGACGCCGACGTCGGCAGCGGCGAGGGCGGGGGCGTCGTTGATGCCGTCACCCACCATCGCCACGACGCGCCCCTCGGCCTGGTAGCGGCGCACGATCTCCGCCTTGTCGCCGGGCAACACCCCGGCCTCGACGCGGTCGATGCCGACCTCGCGGGCGACGGCGCGGGCGGTGGCTTCGGCATCGCCCGTGACCATCGCTACCGTCATGCCGAGCCGGTGGAGGGCCGCTACGGCATCTCGGGAGGTAGGCCGCACGGCGTCGGCCACGGCGAGCGCGCCGGCCGCGCGCCCTGCTACCGCGACGAGCACAGCGGTCTTGCCCTCTTCGGCGAGGCGGGCGGCGGTGCCGGCCCACGCCGCCGGGTCGTGGCCCTGCTCGGCCAGGAATGCGGGCTTGCCGATCACCACGTCCTGCCCGTCCACGCGCGCCTCGATGCCGAGGCCGGTCCGCGAGGTGAACCGCTCGACGCGCAGGGCCGGGAGGCCGCGCGCCTCCGCAGCCCGCACGATGGCTTCCGCGATAGGGTGCTCGGAGCGGGCCTCTGCCGAGGCCGCCACCCGCAGCAGATCGTCCTCGCTCCATCCGGCGAGAGGCACGACGTCCGTCAGGCGCGGGCGGCCCTCCGTGAGCGTGCCGGTCTTGTCGAGCACGACGAGGTCCACCTGCCGGATGCGCTCGATGGCGTCCCCGCCTTTGAACAGGATGCCGTGCGAGGCAGCCCGCCCGGTGGCCACCATGATGGCGGTGGGCGTCGCCAGCCCGAGGGCGCACGGGCAGGCGATGATGAGGACGGCGACGAACGTGAGCAGCGCATTCGTCAGGCGCGGCTCCGGCCCGAAGTCGAACCAGAGCACGAACGTCGCGATGGCCACGAGCAGGACGGCCGGGACGAAGATGCCGGCCACCCGGTCGGCCAGCCGCTGGATCGGCGCCTTGCGCCCCTGCGCCTCGCGCACGAGCCGGACGATCTGCTGCAGCGTCGTGTCGCCGCCGATGCGGGCGACCTCGGCGACGAACGCGCCCGTGCGGTTGACCGTGCCGCCGACGACGGCGTCCCCCACGTGCTTGTCCACGGGCAGCGGCTCGCCCGTGATCATGCTCTCGTCGACCGCCGAGGCGCCTTCGACGACGCGCCCGTCCACCGGCACGCGCTCGCCCGGCCGCACCACCACGCGCTCGCCCACGCGGACGTCCTCGACGGGGACCTCGACGACGGCCCCGCCGCGCTCCACGCGCGCGGTCTCGGCCTGCAGGTCCAGCAGCTTCTCGATGGCGGCACTCGTGCGGCCTTTCGCGCGGGCCTCCAGAAGGCGGCCCATGAGGATGAGCGTGACGATGACGGCGGCGGCCTCGAAGTACAGGTCCGGCGTACGCCCGGCGGCGCTGAAGAGGCCCGGCGCCACCGTGGCGACGAGGCTGTAGGCGTAGGCGGCGCCTACCCCGAGCGCGACGAGCGTGTTCATGTCTGCCGCGTGATGGCGGAACGCCCGCCACGCGCCTCCTTCTTCGCCGGCCCAGACCACCACGGGCGTCGTCAGCGCCAGCAACACCCACTTCATGCCGGGGAAGTCGAGCGCGCCGTGCGCCATCGAGAGGACGAGCACGGGCAGGCTCAGCACGGCCGCGATCCAGAACCGACGGCGGAGCGCGTGGTACTGCCGTTCGCGCTCGCGGTGGAGGGCGTCGCGGTCGTCCGCCACGGTTCCC
>JAWWAN010000028.1:0-14114 GCA_033721675.1 Rhodothermales bacterium
AGCCCCGTGCCTGTACGTCCTCCCGCAGCGCCGCCAGCTCCGGGCCGAGCACGCCGAAGTCGCCCGCCAGCAGGAGCGATTCCAGCGGGTAGATCGCGTCTTCGACGAAGCGGCGGAGGGCGGGGAGCAGGTCAGGAGGCATCTTCGGCGGCGGCCTGGCGGTCGATGACGCCCCGGATGTCGGGCGGCGTCCAGCCCGGCGGCTTCATCCACTTGCCGTCCGCGCGCCGGTACCCGCCCTCGCCGAACTTGCGGAGGTTCGCGGCGTCGACCTCTTCGAGCAGCGGCTCGTCGTCCAGGCCGAAGGCGATGAGCGTGCCGACGGTGACGACGGAGATGTCGGCGCAGCCGTCGGCCACGCCTTCGAGGTCCACCGCGCCGTCGGCGACGAAGTCGAGGTGGTCGACGTGGTCAAAATCGACCTCGCGCCCGTCCTCAGTCGTCACCCGGACGCCGACGCCCAGGGCGCGGACGGTCTCCAGGGCTTCTTCGAGGATGAGCTTGGCGCGGAGCACGCGCGTGGCCTCGTCGGGGATCGTCGGATGCGCGGGCGTGTCCTGCCCGGCATGCTGCATGAAGGCGGAGACGCGCTGGTGGTGCGGTGTGGGCATTGCAGAGGATGGATCGAGGTTGGAGAAGAGGAGAGGATGGAAGATTGAAGAACATCGATGTGTGAGGGCAGAGGGATGGTGCCTGCGTCAGAACGCGGACCGATCCTTCAACCATCATCAATCCATGTTCTTCGATCTCAAATCAATCCGCTAAATCGGGGTGCCTACCAGCAGGCCGCCGTCGATGGCGATGGCGGCGCCGGTGATGAAGTCGGAGGCCGGGGCGGCGAGCAGGAGCGCGAGGCCCGTCAACTCGTGCGGCTCGGCCATGCGGCGCTGCGGCGTCATCCGCAGCACCGCCTCGTTGATGGCGGGGTCGTCCCAGATGGCGCGGCTGAACTTCGTCTTGACGAAGCCGGGCACGAGGGCGTTGACCTGGATGTTCCAGCCGGCCAGCTCGGCGGCGAGGACTTCGGTGAGCATCAGCACGGCGGCTTTCGAGACGCAGTAGACGCCCATGCCGGGCTGCGGCGTCTTGCCCGCCACCGACGCCACGTTGATAATCTTGCCTCCACCGCGCTCGCGCATCACGGGCGCGCACGCCTTCGCCACATGGAAATAGCCCTTGACGTTGACCTCGAACGTCTTGTCCCAGTGGCTTTCCTCGGCCGTCAGGACCGGCCCGAAGTGCGGGTTCGTCGCGGCGTTGTTGACGGCGACGTCGATCCCGCCGAACGCCTCTACGGCTCGCTCGGCGAGCGCGGCGACGGCCTCGGGGTCGCCGGTGTGGGCCGCCACGGCGAGCGCCTCGCCGCCCTCCGCGCGGATCGCCTCGGCCACGGCGTCGAGCGACTCCTGCGTGCGGCTCGCCAGCACCACGCGCGCCCCGGCCCCGGCGTACGCCTCGGCAATCGCGCGCCCGATGCCCCGGCTCGCGCCGGTGACGAGGGCCACTTTGCCGGTGAGGTCGTAAGGCATACCGATTTTCGATTCCCCCGCTGAGCGCGGTAAGATCAAGGACGATCGAACGAGGCGAGCACCGCTGCCGGCGCAGCGTCACGATTCGAGCGAGCCGGGAACGTGGAGGCCGCCGGCGGCTCCGCGCTCGCCACACGTGACGACGAGGACCACAAGATGCAACAGAACCCCCGACCTTCGCAAACACCGCCTCGCTGGGGATCGGCGGCCGTCGAGGTCAGGCCGGCCGCTGCGGCGCGTTCGATCAGAAGCGAGCGATATACTGAACGGATAGGCCCCGGGCATCATACGATGGATTCTGGGACCCGAGACCCTGGCCATTCGACACATGCATGAGTCGGTAGCTCACCCCGAGGCCCAACGAATCCTGTAGCGAGCAGGAAAACGAAGGGCCTGCCTGCCACATGAAGTTATAAGGAGCCCCTCCATGGGGAAAGGCTTCCGTGTAGAGGAGCAGGCCTCCGCTCGCGTCTAGACCTAAAGACAGGCCGGAGCGCTCAATTACCATAATCCGAAGCAACGTGCTCGGCCCTATCCCAAAGGCAGCACTATCGTACCTCTCCTCCCGGAGCGTGCCTTCTTCCAAGCTACCTGCCAGTTGGGTAATAGAGCCTGTCGCATAAGTGAGGGTTACTCCGAGATAGGTGCTGAAACGGTGGAGATGAAGGAATCGAAAATAGCCATCGAGGTTGAACGTAGAAATGTCTCGGCTCTGGTCGCTGGGCCACAGATAATCGATAGAGAAGACTACTTCGGGCCCCCGTCTCTGCTGTCCCTGCCCCTGGGCGTGCCAGGCAGGCCACAACACCACGAGCAGCAGGAGGATACCGCCTCGCTGGTTTCTGCTTACAGGGTGCATGAGATCGCAGATTATGGGCTTAGCCTAGAGGCAAGATAAGCTGTCCAGAGCCGACGGCACGAAGCGAGAGACAAGCAACGAGACGACGGCGACGAAAACAAGCGCAAACCGCCTGGATTCATTCAGGCTGCATAGGGTTGCTAGTATGCGCCGTCTGGTCTGCGCCTGAGGCCGCCGAGCCGTCGACCGGAGACGATACCGCAGCTACGCAACTCCTCTATCCACGCCCCGTAGCGAAATCCGGTGCCGTGAGGGCAGCGGTTACAGATCCTGGACGACGGGACGCGCGATGATGCTGGTCGATGATCTCCTCTTTCTTCGGTGGCGTTCGACGGTCGTTCTGGGCCTTCTGCTGTTCGCGTTGGGATGCGACAGCGTGCGTGGATCTGATCCCTGCGATGAAGCCTCGTCGATCACGCTGGAAGCAGGCAGCTGCCTCGTCTTCGAGGACGAGGGGCAACTCGCAGCGCGTCGGAGTCACATCGAGCAGGTAGTCCGCCAGACCGTCGCCTCGGTGAACGGCCTGATGCCGATCGACAAGGTGCTCATCCGCGTGGTCGCCGACCCCGCCCAGGTGATCCCCGAGTTGGGCCTGAGCGGGTACAACCCCAGCGAGGAGGAGGTCGTCCTGTTTCTCGATCCCCAATCGTCGGTGCTCTCCCAGTCGCTCACGGCTGACCTCGCGCTGGTGTTGGCCCACGAGATGCACCACGCGAAGCGCAGGCGCACGGTGGGCTACGGCTCGACCCTGTTCGAGGCGGCCGTCTCGGAGGGGCTTGCCGATCACTTTGCTATGGAAGTGGTCGGGAGCGCGCCTCCGCTCTGGGCGAGCGCCCTCACGGGCAGCGAGCTTGCGCTGTGGATTTCCCGCGCACGGGAGACCTGGACGGACCGCCCCTATGATCACCGCGCCTGGTTCGTCGGGGCCGCCCCCGACATTCCTCGATGGGCAGGGTATGCCATCGGCTTCGAAATCGTGCGGGTCTACCTGTCGGCGGATCCGGATCGGCGGGCGTCGATCCTGGTCGACGAACCGGCTGAGACCTTTCTTCCGGACTCGCCCGCGTGGTGATTCGCGAGCAGGTCCGGCTTCTTTTCCATCGAGGTGAGGGTGGCAGAACGGGGGCGATCAGTCACCTGGCGTTAGCAGTACAATACGCAGACCAGGTGATGAGGCGCCGGCGCTCAGACCTCGCCCAAGCTGTCGCGCCCAGGGCCGCCCGCATTGCGTGGGTATACGGCCTATCGTGCTGCCTCCAGCCGCTTTCGAAAAAATACCTCACCCACGCCACCCGCGTTGACCCCGCTTAGAAAACCGCACTCCTCGAAATCCATGTGCCGGTGCCACGCCTGCGGTGCGGCCTCGTCGGCCTGCGAAGAACTGTAGAGGACGCGGTGACCCCGTGCAGCTACTTCCTGCTCGACGTAACTCAGCAGCGCACGGCCTACGCCTGAGCGACGGTGAGGCGCTAGCACCCGGATCAGTTCGATGTAGGGCAGCTTCGACCACAAGTAATCCAGGCGAAGGTAGCCGAGCTGCTCGCCCTTACGCAGGGCGACGAAGACGTCGCCCCCGTTGATCTTCCGTCTTAGATTCGCTTCAGAGAGGTAGCCGTCCTGGGAGACGAAGTCGAAGTCGTCCTTTACGGCAGTACGGATGGTGATCTGTGAATCAGACACGGAATAGTGTTTGGCTAAAGAGGTAGGATAACGTCCTTGCCATCAGTGATACCGGGCCTGCGGGCACCAAAGCTCAGGTTTTGGAAACCCTTCAGCGACGGCAAGTACGGCGGCAAAGACGCCGGCCAGCCCTGGGCCCGTGTGCAGCGCCTGGTTATGCCGCCCCTCTACTCGCCTTCATGGGAGATCGTATCACCCGTCCAGATTCTCGTGCCCTCAGAGTCAAGCTCGTACCCGCCTTCTGGCATCTGAACCCCGCCGTGGTCTCGGAAGAACAGAGGCAGGGACACGAGGAAGGGCAGGCGGCGCTCGGGTGAGGAGAGTTCGGGCCGGTGATCGATATGCAGGTGTGGCGTGACGCTGTTACCGGAGTTCCCACACCGCCCGACCACCGTCCCCTCGCTGACAGCATCTCCCGGTTCCACCTGTACGCTTCCTTGCTGCAGGTGGTCGAGGTTGAGCACCGTACCGCCCGCGAGTTCGATGGTTACGTGGTTACCCCTGTCAGGCGGGTATGCAATCTGCCAGGGTGTTCCCGGAGGATGGTCCGGCTCTCCATCGTGAGCGACCAGCACCCGACCGGAGGCGGGGGCTACGATGGGAGTACCCCAGCACCCGTAATCCTCCAGCGATAGGTCAGGCGAGGTCTGCCAGTCCGGATGAGGCTCGACGGCGAGGTCGTAGGCCCAGCGGTTCTCAGGCATGGAGGCGTGATAATTCGTGCTCAGGCTATTGCCGCCGTAGAGGACTTTCATCGGGACATCCGCAGGCACGCGGATGTGGGTTGCCGGTTTGACCCGATCAGCCGAAGTGGGAAAGGCAAAGGGAAAGTTCAAGCCCATCCATGAGAGGGGATACAAGGCCAGCACGCCCACCAGTATGACGGGAATCGCTTGCCTCCATGAACTCCGCTTACGAAGGGCGCTCACCAACGCGGCAACCACCGTGATAAGGCCGAGGAGAGGCACGACGACCGGAAACAGGAACCATGCGGCAGCACCTACCCTGCCGCCGTTGGTGATCAGGATCCACCAAGCGATAGTGATAAGCAGGATCAGCAGCGGCCCGATCCATAACCAGCGGCGTTTGGGCGGGGACGACTGCTCGGCAGAACGTTCTTTATTTCGCCTCATCGGCATGGTGTCATCTTTCGGGTGCGAGCCGTGATTGTGAGGGGCTACTTGATCGAGCGTGAAGCTACAAGCGTGGGGCGGTATAACGGAACGGTAGCGATCAGTCGCGTGACGTGCAACGGCACGTCGTCCTGTAGGGGGCGGGTTCTGCCGCGCGGGGAGCTACGGTATCACGAGGGGTTTATTTCGGATCCGACGCCCGCCACGCCGATGTCCTCAATGCGGTACAGCAGCGAGCGGGGTGCGGTTGGTCCACAGGCCTTCGGCGAGGGCATCAAGGCACATCATCCCGTGCGACGACGCCATCTTTCATGACCCAGTAGATCTCGCGGAGGTGCCCGAGGTCGTCAAGCGGGTTCTTCGGAAGAGCGACGAGGTCAGCACGGTGGCCCGGCGCCACCCGCCCTCGCTGGCTCTCCAAATGCATTAACGCTGCCGCCCGGTCAGTCAGAGCACGCAGCGCATCCATTGGCGGGATGCCTGCGTCCTTCCAGGTCTCGAGGATCCGGAGGCCAGATTCGACACGGTTCATTCCGGGCAGGTCGATGATGATATCGGACCCGAACGCAAGCGGGACTCCCAGGGCGTGCGCGCGTCGAAGCCGGTCAACCACACGTCGGTACATTCCCTGCGCCGCCGTGGAGTCCATGCCGTAGGCATACCAGTTGTCGAAGTGGAAGTCGGTGCCGACGAGGAACGTGCCGCGGTCGGCCATCTCGCGGAGGAGGGCGTCGTCGAGGTCGAACCCGTGCTCGATGGCCGCCGCCCCGCCCCGAATCACGTTGCGCGCCGCCGGGCCCCCGCTCGTGTGGACGGTGACGCTCAGGTTGGAGCGGCGGGCCTCCTCCACGGCGAAGGCGATGTCGTCCTCGGTGTAGTAGTAGTCGACCGGCTCCGGGTGGTCGCCCGCAAACAGCTTGATGGCGGTGGCGCCGTGGTAGATGTTGCGCCGGATGGCCTTGCGGATCTCGTCGTGGGTGTCAGCATCGTGGTACTCGTAGCGCCAGAAGCCCTCGTTGCGGGGACTCACCCCCCCGATCTGCCCCCCCGTGGGTGCGATGATCTTGCCGGCGTAGACGATGGTTGGGCCGCGCACCCAGCCCCGCCGGATGGCCTCGATGACGTCGGCCGTGGCGTAGTCCCCATCGTTGCCGATCTCCTTGACGGTTGTAAAGCCGCCCCGCAGTAGCAGTTCGGCGTTGCGCGCGCCCCGCAGCGCCCGCAGGGCATCGCTCTCGTTGACGTACATCCGGTGGAGATCCGCCCTACGGTACTCCAGGTTCGCCGTCAGGTGGACGTGCGCGTCGATCAGCCCCGGCATCACCCACGCACCGGTCAGGTCGACCTCTTCCTCGACGCCCTCCGCCTGGACCTCCCTCCCGACCTCGATGATCTCGCCGTCACGGACGAGGATCTGCTGGTCGGTCAGGACCCGCTCACCAGCCGGGTCAATGAGGTGGCCGGCGCGGATTAAGACGGTCTGGGCGTCAGCGCGCAGCGGTGCGGCGAGGAGCAGGCAAGCGAGCAAGGCGAGCGCGGGCGCTTTCCAGCGACGTACGGGCATAGGGCACTGCGGATCAGATGTCTGTTCAATCGAGCGGCGGTCCTTCCGCGCTCCCAGAAAGCTAAAAACGGCGGCAGCGCGGTAGAACATATAGTAGACTGAACACCGGATGGTGTACCTATGCGCTACCGCCCCTGGAAGGCCGCCTCGCGCTTTTCGAGGAAGGCGGCGACGCCCTCGGCGTGGTCCTCGCTCTCGACGCACTGCCGCTGGAGCGTGGCCTCGGCGCGGATCGTCTCGCCGAGGGTGGAGACGAGCGCCGTGTGGAGCGCCTTCTTGGTGAGGGCGAGGGCGAACGTGGGGCGGGCGGCCAGCGCCTGCGCCCACGCCTGCGCCTGCCCGAGCAGCTCGGCGGCGGGCACCACGCGGTTCGCCAGGCCCAGTTCGCGGCAACGCTCGGCCGGGATGCGCGCGCCCTCAGCAGCGATCTCGAAGGCGCGGTAGTACCCCACCTGCCGGGCGAGGAACCACGACGAGCCGGCGTCCGGCACGAGCCCGATGTTGATGAACGCCTGCATCAACGCGGCGTCGTCGGCCATCATCACGAGGTCGCAGGCGAGGGCGAACGAGCAGCCCGCGCCGGCCGCCACGCCGTTGACCGCCGCGAGGACGGGCTTCGGCATCGTCGCCAGCAGCTCGACGATGGGGCCGTAGACCTCGACGAGGTGGCGCTCGACGACGTCGCCCGTGAGGCCGCCGCCGAAGCTCATCAGGTCGGCCCCGGCGCAGAAGCCCTTGCCGGCGCCGGTCAGCACCACGGCGCGCACCCCGGCGTCGTCGCGGACGCGCCGCAGGGCGTCGGTGAGGTCGGCTTCGAGGGCGCGGTTGAGCGCATTCCGGCGCTCCGGGCGGTTCATCGTGAGCGTCACGACGGCGCCGTCGCGCTCGAAGAGGAGGGCGTCGTAGCGGGGATCGGGCATCGGGCGCGGAGAAGAATCGGTGCGGGGATGGGGGCAATATACCGGCAGCCGGGCAGAGTCGAAAGCAGCGCCGGCCATTGCGCTTCTCGCCCGGGTTGGCGAGGTTAAGACGCGGACGGATCGCGGGTCGCGCGGGTCCGTGCGGAAGCGGTTCTTCGGCCTCGGCCTCTTCTTTTCCCCGGGCAGCCCCATGGCGTTCTCCTCCGACGTTCTGACGCTCGACCGCGACGGCGCGGTGGCGACGCTCTGGCTGGACCGGCCCGAGGCGCGCAACGCCCTCGGCCCGGACTTCTGGGCGGATCTGCCGCGCGCGATGGAGGTCCTGGCGGACGAGGACGGCGTGCGGGCCGTGGTGGTGGCGGCGAGGGGGCCGGCCTTCACCGTCGGGCTCGACCTGAAGGCGATGGGGCCGATGCTGCTCCAGGGCGGTGGCGGCTCCGACGCCCAGCGGCACCGCCGCCTCTACGCCGAGGTGAAGCGGATGCAGGCGGCCATCACGAGCGTGGCGGCCTGCCCCAAGCCCGTCCTCGCGGCCGTCCACGGCTACTGCCTCGGCGGCGGCCTCGACCTCATCACCGCTTGCGACCTCCGGCTCGCCGCCGAAGACGCGGTCTTCTCCGTCCGCGAGACGAAGATGGCGATGGTGGCGGATCTGGGCACGCTCCAGCGGTTGCCGTCCATCCTCCCCGCGGGCCACGTGGCCGAGCTCGTCTTTACCGGCAAAGATATCGACGCCCGTCGTGCGCACCGGATCGGGCTGGTCAACGACGTCTACGCGGATGCCGGGGCGGTGCACGCGGCCGCCCAGACCCTCGCCGCCGAGATCGCCGCGAACGCGCCGCTCGCCGTCCAGGGCGCCAAGGCCGTGCTGCGCGCCGGCCGCGACCTTTCGGAAGCCCAGGCGCTCGACTACGTGGCGCTCTGGAACGCGGCCTTCCTGCGCTCCGGCGACCTTCAGGAGGCCCTCACCGCGTTCATGGAGAAGCGCGCCCCGGCATTCACCGGGACGTAAGCGATGGAGCCCGCCATCATACCGGCGCCGACGGCCCCGGAGCCGACCCAGAAGGGGGCGGCACGGTGCGGCAACTGCGGCGCGAGGCTGGCGGGGCCGTACTGCGCGGCGTGCGGCCAGCGGCAGGCCCGCCCGATCCGCTTTCGCGCCGTCCTCCGAGAGGCCCTGCACGCCGTCGCCAGCCTCGACTCGCGCTTCGCCCGCACCCTCGTGGGGATGTTGCTGCGGCCGGGGAAGACCGTGCAGGCTTATCTCGGGGGGCAGCGCATCCGCTACGTCAATCCGCTCAAGTACGTCTTCTTCTGCACGACCCTCTACGTGGTGCTCGCCGCCGTCTTCGACGCGCCGTTCTACCGCCCGGCGGACTGGCAGCAGGGGCCGGGCGGCGAGACGTTCGCCTTCGTGATGCGCCTCGTGCCGTACCTGATCTTCGCCGAGCTGCTGCCGTCGGCGTGGGTGCAGCAGCGGCTCTTTCGCCACGCGGGCCTCACCGTAGCCGAGTGCTACGTGGCGCAGCTCTACGTCTATGGGCAGGCCGTCTTCTACGTGCTGCCGCTGGCGCTGCTCGGGGTGGGCGCCACGGCCGCCGGGCTCGTCGTGATCCGTCTCGCCGGGCTCCCCGTCCTGGCCTGGACGCTCGTGCAGCTCTACCGCACGCCCGTCATCCCGACCTTCCTGAAGGCCGTGCTGCTGCACGCGCTCTACCTCGCCGTCTCCATCGTGGTGAGCGTGGTAGCGGCCATGGTCTTCGTCTTCGTCACCTATCTGCTCTAACTCTCCGCCATGCCTGACCTGAACGGAAAAACCCTCTTCATCACCGGCGCGAGCCGGGGCATCGGCAAGGCCATCGGGTTACGCGCCGCCGCCGACGGCGCGAACGTCGTGATCGTCGCCAAGACGGCCGAGCCCCACCCGAGGTTGCCCGGCACCATCCACACCGCCGCCGAGGAGATCGAGGCCGCCGGCGGGCAGGCGCTCGCCGTCCAGACCGACATCCGGGACGAGGACCAGATCCGGGACGCCGTCGCGCAGGCCGTCGAGCGGTTCGGGGGGATCGACGTGCTGGTCAACAACGCCAGCGCCATCTTCCTCGCGGGCACGCTGGAGACGCCGATGAAGCGGTTCGACCTGATGCACCAGGTCAACGCGCGCGGCACCTACGCGACGTCCCAGGCGTGCCTGCCGCACCTGCTGGAGGCCGAGAATCCGCACATCCTGAACCTCTCGCCGCCCCTCAACATGGAGGCGCGCTGGTTTCAAAACCATGTGGCCTACACGATGAGCAAGTTCGGCATGAGCATGTGTGTGCTCGGGATGGCCGCCGAGTTCGCAGGCCGGGGCGTGGCCGTCAACGCGCTCTGGCCGCGTACGACCGTCGCCACCGCCGCCGTGCGCAACCTCCTCGGCGGCGAGGAGATGATCCGCGCCTCGCGTACGCCCGCCGTCGTCGCCGACGCCGCCCACCAGATCCTCACCCGGGACAGCCGCACGTGCACGGGTCACTTCTTCATCGACGAAGAGGTGCTCCGCGAGGCCGGCGTGACGGACTTCGACCGCTACGCCGTCGACCCCGAGGCCGAGCTGATGCCGGACTTCTTCGTCTGAGCCGTGGTGATCCTCCTGATGGGCGTCGCCGGCAGCGGGAAGACGACGGTGGCGCGGGCACTGGCGAAAGACCTCGGCTGGCCCTGCTTCGACGCCGACGACTTCCACCCGCCCGAGAACATCGCTGCGATGGCGGCGGGCAGGGCGCTCACCGACGCGGAGCGCCGGCCGTGGCTGGACGCCCTCCGCGCCCACATCGACGCCCTCCTCGCCGCCGGTACGGAGGCCGTCGGGACGTGCTCGGCCCTGAAGGCAGCCTACCGCCGCCGCCTCGGCACCGACCGCGACGCCGTCCGCCTCGTCTACCTGGACGGCGACTACGAGACGATCCGCCGCCGTCTTGCCGGGCGCACCGGCCACTTCTTCGACCCGGTCCTGCTCCGCACGCAGTTCGACGTGCTCGAGGTGCCCACCGGCGCCCTCGCCGTGCCCATCGATCAGCCGCCGGAGGCCATCGTCCGCGCCATCCGCGAGGCGCTCGGCCTCTGAGGCTATCCCACGCGGTCCACGAAGTCGAGGAATGCCCCCAGCACGCGCTCCGGCGCCTCGATCTGGGGGTAGTGCCCTACATCGTCCAGCATCGCCACATCCGGTCTCGGGATCACCTCCCGGTAGCGCGCGGCGATGGGCGCTCCCGAGACGGGATCGAGCGCGCCGCAGACGAGGCGCAGCGGCACGGCGGTGTCGCGCAGCGCGGCGGTCCATCGGTCGCGGCGGTCCCGGCGTTCCTGCTGGTAGCGGCTGAGGCGCGGCGCCACGCGCACGCCGCCGCCATGGCGGACGAGCCGCCAGAAGTCGGCCAGCTCGGCCGGAGTCGGCTGGGTAGCGGGGCCGAAGACGGCGCTGAAGCTCGTGCGAAATCGGCGCTCGGTGAGGACGGCGGCGACGAGCGGCCCCAGGGGGCCTTCGAGCAGCCGCTGGATCGGGCGGGGGCGGATGGCCTCGGGGAACAGGCCGCCGTTGAGCAGGCAGACGGCGCGGAGGTCGAGCGCATAGCCGGGGCGCGTGGCGTGGCGGGCCAGCAACTCCTGCGCTACCGTGTCTCCGTAGTCGTGCGCGAGGACGAGGACGCGGCGAAGCCCGAGATGAGCGAGTAGCGATTCGACGAGATCGGTCTGCTCGCCGAAGTGGTAGGGGTGGGGGTGGGGCTTGGCGGAGAACCCGAAGCCGAGAAAGTCGGGCGCGATGACGCGATAGCGGGCGGTGAGAGCGGGCCACAGGCGGTGCCAGTCCCACGAGGCGGTGGGGAAGCCGTGGAGGCACAGAAGCGCCTCGCCGGTGCCCCCCTCGCGGTAGAAAATGGAGTGGCCCCGGAAGTCGAACGGATGGCCGGCGCGGCGCCAGTCGTCGAGCGTCATGCAGAACGGGAGTGCTTGCGTGGGTGCAATGCGCGGCAACCAGTATAGCACGGCCCTACCGCGTAGGCATCAGAAAAGCCGCGCCGGGGAAAGAACGCGCGAGGCCGGCCCCGATGGAACAGGGCCGGCCTCATATGAACGCATGCATCGTCGGGGGGGTGCTAGAAGAGCCACGCGATCAGAAGAACGATCAGCACGACGAGCAGGATGGTGGTCAGGCTAATGCGGTGCATGGTTCCAGGGGGTCTATGTCAAAGGGGTTCGGGCGAGGCGGGGGGGGCATCCGCGCTCTGTAGTATCCTACCAGGAGATCCCGCTTGAGGATCGCACGAAGGCTGTCCGAAGCTTGCAACGCGGCGAGAGGAAGCGGAAGGAGTCGTAACGTCGCGCCCCGGTTGGGTGCTCGGCCGGGGAACCAGCGTATCAGCGACGAAACCCATCACTGCCTGAGATCGACCTATGACGGCCCGCATCCTGATGACGGCAGCCCTGCTGGCGAGTCTCGCCGCCTGCCAGAGTCCGTCCGAACCGACCCTCACCACGAGCGAGACGCTGCGGTTGCGCAGCGGGCTGGAGTTCGGCGAGTGTCGGGGCTATTGCCGGACCGAGCTCCGCCTGGATGGCGACAGCCTCCTGCTCATCCAGCGCGGGTGGCGCGCCGGCGAGTTCCCGGACCGGGCCTTCCGCGCACCGCTCGCGCCGGAGGAGTGGCGCGCCCTGCGCGCCCTCTTCGACCGCGACGCCTTCCTCGCGCTCGACACCACCTATGGCTGCCCGGACTGCGCCGACGGGGGCGCCGAGTGGGTGGAGGTGGAGACGGACGCCCTGCTCAAACGGGTGACGTTCGAGAACGGCGAGGCGCCGCAGCCCATCGAACGTCTCGCCGGCACGCTCCGGCGGCTCCGGGAGCGAGCCGTGGCGGAGGCCGGATGGCAGTAGCCCGGCGCACGAGGGCGGCGCACGTACCGGCTGGATGCGCTCCTGCGTGGCTCTGGAAGCACACGTGGAGGGGCACCCTGCGGCGGCCTAGCTCAGTCCGTCGAGCGCGATGGGGAGTCGGCGGACGCGCTTGCCCGTGGCGTCGTAGATGGCGGCGGCGACGGCCGGCGCGGCGGGCGGCAGGCCAGGCTCGCCCGCTCCGCTCGGCGGCTTCGTGCTCGGCACCAAGTGCACCTCGATGGCCGGCGCCTCGTTCATCCGCAGCATCTCGTAGTCGTGGAAGTTGCTCTGCACGATGCGTCCGTGCTCGACGTCCAGGTGCCCCTTGAGTGCGGCGGTGAGGCCGTAGATGATGGCGCCCTCCATCTGCTCCTCGACGGTGCGCGGGTTGACGACCTGCCCGCAGTCCACCACGCAGACGACGCGGTTCACCACCACCTGCCCGCCGGAGCCCACGGTGACCTCGGCGACCTCGGCGACGTAGGTGAGGAAGGACCAGTGGGCGGCGATCCCGCGCCCGGTCCCGTCCGGCAGCGGCGTGCCCCAGCCGGCCTTCTCGGCGGCCGTGACGAGCACGTTCCGGTAGCGAGCGAGGTCGAACGCGTAGTCGCCCCGGTCGCCGTGGCGGGCGGCGAGGGTGGCGGCGAGCGCGTCGGGGTCGGTGCGGTCGAGCAGGTCGAGGCGGAGTTCGTAGGGGTCGCGCCCGGCGGCGGCGGCGACTTCGTCGAAGAAGGCGTTGACGACGAAGCCGTTGTACGAATGCTCGACCGAGCGCCACCACCCGCGCGGCACGCCGGAGCGCGCCGGGGCATAGGCGACGCGCAGGTTCGGGATGCCGTAGGGGAGGTCCCACGCCCCCCGCGCCTCGCCCTCGCCGTTGGTCTCGCGCCCGAACAGGTAGGCCCCGATGGCCGGCGTCGAAAGGCGATGCTGCCACGCGACCACGGCGCCGTCCTCGTCCAACCCCGCCTGGAGCCGGTGATAGTTGGCGGGCCGGTAGAAATCGTGCTGGATGTCGTCTTCGCGCGACCAGACGACCTGGACGGGGGCCCCGACGGCCTTCGAGAGCAAGGCGGCCTCGACGGCTACGTCCGGGTTGGCCCGCCGCCCGAAGCCACCGCCGAGAAGGGTGGTATGGACGCGCACGTTCTCCGGCGGCAGGCCGAGGGCCTCGGCGACGGCGCCCCGATTCCACGTCGGGTGCTGGACGGGCAGCCAGAGCTCGGCGCCGCCGTCGTGGACGTGGGCGGTGGCGTTCATCGGCTCCATCGTGGCGTGGGCCAGGTAGGGCAACGCATACGTCGCCTCGACGACCTGGGCGGCCCCGGCGAGCGCCGCCTCGGCGTCACCGTCATCGCGCAAAACCTCGGCGGTTTGGTCGATCACCTCCTCGAAATGCCGCCGGAGGCTTTCCGTGGATTCGGCGGCGTGTGGCCCTTCTTTCCAGCGAATGTCGAGCGCCTTGCGGCCTTTCATCGCGGCCCACGTCGAGTCGGCGACGACGGCCACACCGGG
>JAWWAN010000029.1:0-13955 GCA_033721675.1 Rhodothermales bacterium
GCGACGTCTTCACCTTCAGCGAAACCGGCGGCGGCATCGGCGTCGGGACGACCGAGGGGCAGGACGGCGCCGCCGACGCCGCCCTCTCGGTCGGCATCCTGCCTGCGGAGGCCGGCAGCTTCGCCGGCATCGTCATCACCGGCGGTGAGGGCACGACGGATGCCAGCGAGGGGGTGTACCTCCGCTTCCTCTTCCGCCCGACCACGGTGACGTCCGCGAACCTGCCGCTGACACTGGAGATCAACCTCCACGAAGACCCCAACGGCGACGGCACCTACGACGGAGGCACCGAAGATGAGTACCAGGCTATCTACCACGTCGATACCGGCGAGGGCTACAGCGAGGTGCTCATTCCGCTCGCCTCCTTCAGCGACGACAACTCCGTCTTCGCCGGCGCGGACGACGGCTTCGACTTCTCGAGTCTCTTCGAGATCGTGATCGCCATCGGCAGCCCCACCGGCCCCGAGTTCGCCTTCGCCATCGACGACGTCGGCTTCTACGACACGGCGGCCACGACCCCCGTCAGCGTGGAGCCCGGCTCGGAGCTGCCCGCCAGCTACACGTTGACGAACGCGTATCCCAACCCCTTCAACCCGCAGACCCAGTTCGAGCTGACGCTGGTGCGCCCGCAGCACGTGCGCGTGGAGGTCTTCGATCTGCTGGGCCGGCAGATGGCCCTGCTCCACGAGGGCCTGCTCGCGCCTCAGACCCGGCATACGTTCCAGATCGATGCCAGCGGCTGGCCCAGCGGGCTCTACCTGTACCGCGTGACGGGCGAGGCCTTCACGGACGTGCGCAGCATCGTCTTGCTCAAGTAGCCCCTCTCGTTCATGGCCCTACAGCCCCGGTGCCAGGACCGCCGAGCCCGACGATCGGCCCCGGCTGGCGGCTGCCTTCAGGCGGCAGCCAGCCGGTGGCTGGGCCTCCTCGTGGGGGTGCTCCTCCTGCCCCTGGCCGGCGGGGGCTTCGCGCCGGCTGCGGCGCAAGACCATGCCGACGCGCAGGCCGCACGCGGGGCAGCCGCCGAGGAGACCCGCCCCGACTCGCTGTTCCGCCCGTACCCCGCCGCCGGCACCGACACCACCGGCACGCTCCGCAAGCAGTCCCTCCCGCTCACGGTCTTCGGGTACTACCGGCTCTTCCTCTACCACCGCGACATGACGCGGCCCTACCCCAACCTCTCGCCCTTCGAGCGGGTCTATGCCGTGGGGGACGGCTACCGCGAGCCGATGCTCTCGCTCACCGTGCTCGGCCGGCCGAGCGGGCGGGCGAGCTTCGGCACCGAACTCTTCATCTTCACCCCGTACGACGGCACGGAGGGCACCGAGAACAACGTCCTCTCCCTGAACCTGGGCCTCAACTTCTACGGCAACTTCCGGACTGAGGCCGGCAACTTCGGCGTCCGCGCAGGTGGGATCCACTGGTACAACCTCAGCCCGTTCACGATCGGCGTCTACCAGGTCCTGGACCGCTTCACGATCTTCGACCGGACGCCGTGGGAAGGCGTCACCGGCACGGCCAAGTACGAAAACTACTTCGAGACGGGGCAGGCCAACCCCGGTGACCAGCGATGGAACTTCCAGGCCTTCCAGGGGCTCATTCTCGACGGGCGTCGCCTGCCCGGCGGCCTGGGGTTCGACGCGTTCTGGGGCAAGACGCAGCCGAACGGCGGCCTGCCCCGCGCCGAGACCGACCCCAGCGAGACGGTCGCAGGCGAGGGGGAAGCCGGCGATACGCCGACCTACGCGGGCTTCAGCGGCGAGGCGCGCGTCCTGCCCAGCTTCATCACGGGCGGGCGGCTGCAAAAAGCCTTCGGGGACGACCTGCTGGCCTACAACACCCTCTACAGCTATCGCACCCTGGACAGCCTGACGAGCGAGCGCCGCGCCTATCAGGTGCACACCGCCTCGTTCGAGGTCACCGCGCGGGGGGTCGAGGTCAGCGGCGAGCTGGGCGCGAGCAAGTTCGAGAGCCCGGCCTACACGTCGAAGTGGGGCGAAGCCCTCATGGTGCGTGCGAAGACACCGGCCTCCCTCACGCTGCTCCCGCTGGACGTGCAGGTGTACCAGGTGGGGCGGCACTTCTTCAACGAGAACGGCGAGATCGCCACCAGCAACCACCCGCAGATCCAGGCGGATCCGCGGTGTGCGGTCACGGCCGGGCAGGGCTCGGCCGGCGGCCTCCTCACCCAGGTGGGCCAGCTCGCCCACAACCGCCGGGGCGTGAACGTCAACACCGCGTGGGCGGCCGGACCCGCCAGGCTCGGCGTGGGCTGGGGCCTCGCCCACGAGCTGGCCCCGACGACCGCCCAGCTTTCCTACATCCACCGGATCAATGGGCTGGCGGTCTCGCGCATCTACAACCCGTTCCCCGCCGAGGCCGTGTGCGCGACGTCGTTCGGGCCGTTCGGGCGGCAGTTCTCCTTCTTCCGTGGCGTGTTCGAGCGCGTCCAGACCACCGATGTAGACCCGGTCACGGGCATCCCGCCCAACCGTAAGTACTACCACGCGGTCGACCTGCAGGGCAAGCTCAACCTCCGCCTGCTCGATCGCCCTCTCTACCTCTTCTACCTGGGCAGCTTCGGGTCCGCCAACCCGGATGCCACCCTCGTGCCCCGCGACGACGACACGTACGTCTTCGTGCAGTATCACGAGTTCGACCTCTACTACGAGCTGGTGGAGGGCTTCGTGCTGGCCGGCTACGTCGGCCTGGAGAATGCACGCGGGGGGCGGTTCACGGAACGGAGCGAGGAGAGCGGGCAGCCCCGCGACCAGCGCGCCACCGGCCTCGGCATCGGCTTCGACTGGACGGTCGCTCCGAACGCCGGACTCTACCTCCGCCACCGGTGGATGGACTTCGAAGACCGCAGCTTCGACCTGGACACCTATCGCGGGCGCGAGCTGACGATCGAGTTCAAAATCTTCATCTAACCCCCCGCGCGATGCGCCCCCTTTTCCACGCTGGCCTGCTCCTGCTGGCCCTGATGCTCCCGCTGGCGCCCGGCGTGCTGGCCCAGGGTGCGCCCCCCGAAGACCGGGGGCCGGGCATTCGCTTCAACGGCCTCGGCCGCAGCTTCATCCAGCAGACGAGCATCGGCGGGGCACTCCTCGACCGCGACACGACGACCGTGGAGAACCTCACCGATGGGGAGTTCCTGCTCGACCTCGCCGTCAACGCCCAGCCCAACGACGTGACCGAGGTGCAGGGCGTCATCCGGATGCGGAACGAGTTCGGCGGCTTCTTCGGCTCGGGCGTCTCCATCGAGGTGCGCGAGCTCTGGGCACGCGGCATCATCGCCGACGTGCTGCGCTACCGGCTGGGCGACATGGACCTCGCCCTCACGCCCTACACCCTCTTCCTCCCCGAGGAGGACGGCGTCGTGAACACGCCGGCGATCTTCCGCCCGCAGAAGGAGATCATCTACCACGAAGAGTTCTATACCGGCTTCAACCAGCGGCGCCTCCAGGGCGCCCATGCGGACTTCACCCTCACCTTCGACCGCGTGCTCGACGCCGCCGACGTGCGCGCCTTCGTGGCGCGCCTCCGGACGACGGACTTCACGACGACGCCGAACCGCTTCATCGGCGGGGGGCGCGTGGCGGCCACCTCGCCGCGCTTCGGATCCACCCGGACGCAGGCCCGGCTCGGAGCCAACCTCGCCCACACGTGGGACGCCCTCGACTCCGGCGATGCCAATACGGGCATCCGCAACACCGTCGTCACCCTGGATGCCGACGTCACCCTGCTCGACCGGCCGGCGTTCGACCTGCACGCCGTCGGGGAGGCCGGCCGGTCCGCCCTCCTGCTCAAACAGGACGACCGCGAGGCGGACGAGACCGCGACCCTCATCGACGACACCGATACGTTCGTCGAGGTCGGGCTGACGGCGACGCTCAAGGGCTCCGGCGTGGGCCTCTCGGCCCTCTTCGTCGACGTCGGGCCGGAGTTCTACAGCAGCGCGGCGCAGAGCAAGCGGATCGACTACAGCCGTACCAAGAGCTTCTACCACCGGATTGGCAACGCACGGGACCTCCGCCGCGTCGCGTTGTTCGACCTCACGCGGGATCCGGCGCTCTACACCTTTCGCATCGCGAACGAGCTGATGCGCTACGATCCCCGCTACAGCAACGTCCTGCCCTACGGCCGCGCGACGCCCAACCGCCGGGGCGTGCACCTGGGCGCCACCTACGCCCCCGACGTAAGCGCCTTCACGGCCGCTCTCGACGCCGCCTTCCTGCGCGAGATCCGGGGGCAGGGCACGCCCGAGCTGAAAGACTTCGTCCTCGTCCGCGCCGAGGCCGACGTCGCCCTCGCCCGGCTGGTCGGCTGGCAGCGGGCGCTCGCCGTCACGCTCGGCGCCCAGCACGAGCGCACGAGCCGGGGCGGCGCGCCCATCGAGCAGGTCGATCTCACGTCTACGCTGGTCGAAGCCGGCATCACCGCCGAGGTCTATGACCGGCTCGACGTGCTGCTGGGCACCAAGCTGCGCACGTCCAGCGGGCGCGACTACGTGCCGACGATCCGCGAGTTCAACGACGTCCGCGACTTCCCCGCGCCGTTCGTCACCGACGACCAGGAAACCCTCCTCGGGGCCGGGCTGCGCTACCGGTTCCGGGAGGGCATCTACCTCACCGTGCAGCTCCAGCGCTTCAGCTACGGCGACGACGCGACCCCGGACGACGACTATCGTCTGAACCAGATCTTCGCCCTCTACCGGATGTCTTTCTAGCCCACCATGACCGCAACCGCTTCACTTCGTGCCCGGACCCGGTGCCTGGCCCTGGCCCTGTGCCTGGTGGTCGTGGGCTGCGACCACGCCACGGACTTCGAGGGGCCCCGCCTCATCGACCGGTTCGGCGACTTCACCCTGCTCGAACCCCTCGCGGCGAGCCAGGGGACGGTCGATTTTGCCGGGGGGGAGTCCGTCGCCTTCACGGCCCGCTTCAACAAGCAGGTCAACTGGGTCGTCGAGATCACCGGGCAGCAGAGCGGCGCCGTCAAGCGGCTCGAAGGGTTCTCGGCCGAACTCACCGCAGACAACGCCCGCTGGAACGGGGGCACCACCGAGCTGCCGTTCTTCAAGGCGGAAGAGGTCGAGGCGGCCCTCTTCGTCCCGGAGGAGGACGCCGACACCACGCGCGCGACGCTCACCGTCACCGCCCCGCGTACGTACCCGGGGATCGTCGTGGCGGACTTCGAGGGCGGCGACGAGATCGCCGTCGGCAACTTCGAGTTCGAGCTCGACGCCGCCTCCGGCCCCAGCGCCGAGGTCCCCCCGGCCGAAGGCGACGCCTTCTACCTGTTTCGCGGGACGGACGACGTGGTCCCCAACTTCTTCGTCGGGCTGATCGACATCACCCCCTCGGACGGCTCGTTCTTCCCCGTCCCCACGACCGTCCCGGAGGACCTCTACTTCAACATGTTCCTCTACAGCTTCGACGTCCCCCACACCATCGCCGTGGTCCAGCTCATCGTGGATGCCAACGGCAGCGGCGCCTTCGAGGACGGAGAGGACGACGTCTTTCCTTTCGGGGATCTCCCGGTGGACTGGGAGGGGTGGCAGCACTTCTTCAAGCCGCTCAGCGAGCTCGGGATGAGCCAGGCGCAGGCGCAGGAGATCGTCGCCGTGCGCGTCCTCCTCATCTCCAACAACAATACCCAGCCGACCCCGCCGCGCCCCGTCGAATACGGAATCGACTTCATCACGTTCACCGCAGGCGCGCCCCTGCAACTCTAGCCGACCTGCCGAAGCTCATGCCTGCCCCATCGCTCCTGGCCCGCCGCCTCCCCGGTGCGCTCCTCCTGCTGGTCGCCGTCCTGGCCTCGGGGTGCGTGCAGTTCCAGCCGGCCGTGCTCTATACCGGCGTCGAGCAGCCCCCGCCGCCGGAGCGCCCGCGCACGCTGGCCCTGGCCGTAGAGCCCCTCATCTTCCAGGACCAGACCGACGACACCGTCTGGTTCATGGACGACGAGCGGTGCACCCAGGGCCGCGTCACGGATGAGGTGGCGCACTCGGGCGAGCGGGCCATCGCCGTTTCGTGGGACCGGGGCGCGGAAGGCTGCACCTGGGCCGGGCTGGGCATCGGCTGGGACGGCTGGGCGGGCAAGGATCTCTCGACCGTGCGGCCCTACGCCGCCATCGAGATGCAGGTACGCGCCAGAGAGGGCACCATGTACGGCCTTCCCATCGTGCTGACGCTGGAAGACTACGCCGGCGGCATGGGCTTCGCCTATACGGGCAACAAGTACTTCGAGCGGCCCTTCATCGACGAGGAGTGGCAGAAGGTGGTCGTCCCCCTCGCGGCGTTCGACGTCGAGACGGAGAACCTGGACCTGACGAACGTCAAGCAGCTCATGTTCGAGCTGCAGCAGGCCGGGAGCATCTACCTGGACGACGTCCGGCTCGTCTTCTACGAAGAGGAAGAGCAGGAACCCTGGGTGGTCGAGGCGCCGCGCCCGGACCCCACCGCGCTCCCCATCTCGCTCTTCGACGACGCCTTCATCAACGGCAACGGCTGGGGGCTGGTGACCGACGCTTGCCAGTCCATCGAACGCACACAGGCGAACCCTTCGAGTGGCACGGCGGCGCTCCACCTGCAGTGGGACCTTCGGCCGGATGCGTGCTTCGAGGCCGCGATGGGCGTGAGCTGGAATCGGTGGTATCCCGTCGACGTGACCCCGATCGTAGACCGCGCCGCGATCCAGTTCGACCTCCGCCTGCCGTCCGGCACGGCCACCCGTCTGCCCATCCGGGTGGGGTTGGAAGACTACGACCGGCAGCTTTCCCAGATCCTGCTGGATGCGCGCTACACCCCCTCCGGCGCATTCACGCCCGCGTGGCAGACCGTCACGATACCGTTCTCGGACCTCCGCGCCGGCGACCGTGACCTCGCCGCCAGCCCCGCCACGGTCGGGGATCTCCCGGACCCATCGACCGAAGGCGGCGCCGCCTGGCGCACCATCAAGCACCTCGTTCTGTTCATGGACGACCACGGCGAGGTGTTCATCGACAACATCCGGCTCGTCAGTCTTCGCTGAACCCTTCGCCGCGCTGCGGCTTTCTTGTTCGCTCGAACCACCGCCGTATCGTCTCCACCCAGCGGGACCCGCCATGCAGCCCAGCCTCCGATCCTCCCTCCTCTTCACGGCCTGCCTGCTCTCCGTGGCCCCGGTGCAGGCGCAGACGACCGACCGCTCGACGCGAGACGAGGCCCCGGCGGAAGCCGTCGTCACCGAGCCGCTCGTCAACCAGGGCGCCATCCCCGTCGAGGTGCGCCAGGACGCCGACGGGGGGTGGACGCTCTACCGGGGCGGCGAGCCGTACTACATCCGGGGCGTGGGCGGGCAGCAGTACCTGGACCGCGCCGTCGCCTACGGCGCCAACTCGATCCGGACCTGGGGCGCCGGCGAGGCCATCGCTGTGCTCGACGAGGCCCACGAGAACGGGCTCACCGTCCTCTTCGGCCTCTGGGTCGGGCAGGAGCGGCAGGGCTTCGACTACAACGACGCCAAGAGCGTGCGCGCCCAGCTCGCCCGCTTCCGGGAGGTCGTGCGCGCCTACAAAGACCACCCGGCGATTCTGATGTGGGCCGTGGGCAACGAGAACGACCTCTTCTACACCGACTTCAAAGTCTGGGACGCCATCAACGACATCGCCGAGATGATCCACGAGGAAGACCCGAACCACCCGGTCACGCACGTGACGGCGGGGCTCGACGTGGCCGAGGTCCAGCTCATCATGGAGCGCGCCCCGGCCATCGACGTCTACGGCATCAACACCTATGGCGAACTCATTGGCGGCACCCGCGCCTTCCGGTCCTACGGCTACGAAGGCCCCGACGTCGGGACCCAGTTACGGCGGGCCGGCTGGGACGGCCCCTACATCATCGCGGAGTGGGGCCCGGACGGCCACTGGGAGGTTCCGAAGACCGCGTGGGGCGTGCCCATCGAGCAGACCAGCACGGAGAAGGCCGCGATGTACCGCCTGCGCTACGAACGCGGCATCGCTGCGGACACGTCCCACTGCATCGGCTCGTACGTCTTCCTCTGGGGCCAGAAACAGGAGACCACGCCGACCTGGTACGGCATCTTCACGCCGGGGGGCTACGAAACCGAGGTGAGCGACGTGCTGCAGCACCTCTGGACCGGCAGCTTCCCCGAGAACCGGGCGCCGAGTATGGAGGCCCTCACGCTCGACGGGCAGGATCGCTTCGCCAGCGTGTTCACCGAGGCGCGCGAGAAGATCACCTTCGAGGCCGTCGTTACCGATGCCGACGGTGACGCGCTCCGCTACGCGTGGGAGCTGCTGCCCGAGAGCACCGACATCCGCGCGGGCGGCGACGCCGAGACGCGCCCCGATGCCGTCCCGATCGACGTCGTGGAGCAGGACGGCGGCACCCTCGTGGTGCGGGCCCCGCGCAAGGAAGGCCCCTACCGGATGTTCGCCTACGTCTACGACGGCCACGGCAACGTGGCCACCGCCAACTTTCCCTTCTACGTCGGGCAGCTCCCCCAGTAGCTGGCGCTCGCGCTGCCTTTGCCCCACGCCTCCCGGAGGGTCACTCCAGACGACCGAAGTCCCAGTCCCATGCCTGCCTCACTTCCTGCTCGCCGCCGCGCCGTGCTGCTCGTCCTCTTCCTGCTCGCCGCAACCCTCGGCTGCGACAACTCGACCGACCTGACCGTCCCGGATCCCGAGGCGACGCCGCCCGGCTGGTCGCTCGTCTGGGCCGATGAGTTCGAAGGGACGGCGCTGGATGCGTCCAAGTGGGAGGTTCAGCGCGGCGACGGCTGCCCCGACCTCTGCGGATGGGGCAACGGCGAACTCCAGACGTACGCACGCGAAAACCTCTCGGTGGGCGATGGGGTGCTGACGATCACGGCACGTGAGGAGGCTGACGGGTCGTTCACGTCGGCGCGCATCCGCACCCTCGGCAAGGGCGACTGGACGTACGGCCGCTTCGAGATCAAGGCCCGGCTACCCACCGGGCAGGGCCTCTGGCCGGCCATCTGGCTCCTCTTCAGCGAAGACACCTACGGCGGATGGGCCGCGAGCGGCGAGATCGACATCATGGAAGCGGTGGGCAGCGCGCCCGACGAAGTCTTCGGGACGCTCCACTACGGCGGCCCCTTCCCCGACAACGTCTTCACCGGGAACGATTTCAAGCTGGCTGCGAAGACCTTCGCCGACGACTTCTTCGTGTTCACCGTGGAGTGGGAAGAGGGCGAGATCCGGTGGTACATCAACAACGTGCTCTACCAGACGCAGACCGAGTGGTTCTCGACCGGCGGCGAGTATCCCGCGCCGTTCGACCACGACTTCCACCTGATCCTGAACGTGGCGGTGGGCGGCAACCTTCCGGGGGCTCCGGACGAGACGACCGTCTTCCCGCAGCAGATGGTCGTCGACTACGTCCGCGTCTACCAGCGCGGCTCCTGAACCCCTCAGCGCAGCCGGGCCCTCGGCACGTCCACCTCGATCTGCGTGACGGCGCCGGTACGGCCGAAGACCTCCGCGCTGATCTCGCGGCTGAGGGTCCCCGCGTCGACCTCGGTGGTCGTGCCGTCCGCACCGGCGAGGCGGAGCCGGCGGGCGTCGGCGAGGCGATACACGACGGGGACCCCGCAGTAGGTGAAGGCCAGCGTGCCCGCGTCCAGATCGAGCGTCCGGGGGTGCCCGAGGGCATCGGTATACCGGAAGGGAGCCGGGCCGGCGAGGAACTCGCCGGCGCGCAGGAGCAGCGGCTCGAAGGCGATGCATCCGTTTTGGACCAGCACCCCGAGTTCTCCCCAGCGGCAGAGGACGTCCTCCTTCACCTGGCCCGTCATGCCGGGCTGCTTCGCCCCGGCGTGCCCCGGCGTGTGCGAGTACGGATCCATGGGGAAGGCCCCGTACTCGGCCGGGGTCTTGTTCACGCCCAGCCCGGCCCGGACGTCGTAGTAGGCCTCGGCGAGGCGGTCCAGCACGCCGGGGCCGGCGCCTTCCGCGTGGGCGCGGAGGAAGGTCTCCTGCACGGCGAGCGCGAGCTTCGACACCATGTGCCAGTAGATGCTCCCCAGCCCTTCGTAGCCGAAGAACGTGCCTGAGCGCCCGGTGTAGGAGCGGTGGTCGAACACGCGCTCGAACGCCCCGAGCACCTGCTCCCGGTCTCGCTCCACCTCGCCCGCATAGCCCCGCGCGCGGAGCGCATCCAGGGCGGCCTCGACGTCGCGGCGGTTGCGGAACGTGCCGTTGAAATGCAGCCCGCCCTGTACGTCCTGCACGATGAGCGTGGCATCCCCTGCGGCGAGGAGCTTCTGTACGAGCGCCGACCCCGCAAGCGCCTCCGGGGGGATGACGTTCTTTTCGAGGAAGCCGGGGAGGGCCCGGTCAGGATACAGGAGGTAGCTGTGCTGATCAGGGCGGTAGAGGGCGCTCGCGCGGAGCGCAGCGAGCACCTCCAGGGATTCTTCCGGGGTGAGGACGCCCGCGTCGAGGGCGGCCACCTGCCCCTCCAGCATCGGATAGAGATGCGCCACCCCGATGCCTCCTTCCTCAGCCTCTATCAGGTTGTACGCGTGGAGGAGCCCGTCGCTGCGCCGGTTGGCCCGGATGGACTGATCGAGGCACGCCGCGACGCGACCGAGCAGCGCCCGGACGTCTGCGTAGGGCACGGCGCGCTGCCGACCCGAGAGGCCGTGTGCATAGAGCGCCTCGCGGTACGCGCTCCCCGCCCCGCCGAGCGCATCCACCACCTTCTTGCGTACCTGATCCGTGGGCGGCCGCTGGGCGAGGGTCTCGAACGTCTCGAAGATCGCGGCCACCTCGCCCAGCAGGCCGGCGACCTCTACCGAGAGCATGGCGGCGGCGTCCGGCGCCTGCGCGAAGAGCTCCCGGAGGAAGGCCACGTAGCGGCGCAGCGCGAACAGCGTCACCATCGAGATGCCGTAGCCGACGAGCGCGTTGTTCGCGTCGTTCCATTCCGGGCGCTGGGTATTCATCCAGATGCCGCCCCCCGGGATGAAGTTCGTCAGCTTGGCCAGGAGCGGGACGAGCAGCTTCTCGGCGAGCGTCACGAGGAGGACCTCGCCGTCCGCATCCCACACGAGCTTCCCATCCGCCCCCACCGCCTCTACACGGTGAGCGATGGTCTCCTCCAGATCGGCCGCGTAGACGACGGTATCGTGCGGATCCCGCAGGAGATCGGCGTAGGGCTTGATGCGATAGGGGACGTTCGCGTAGCTGAAAAGGCGGCGTGGTAGGAGGCGCTCCAGCTGCCCCGGGTGGTGGGCGCGCGAGCTCTGCAGCAGCCGGAGCAGGTAGATGATCTGATGATCCCCCCAGTACCCGATATAGGACCAGGGATCGTCGGGCTCGATGGTCTCCCAGTCGATCCCCCCCCGCGTGATGCGGTAGGGGTTGTAGCCGTCCGCCGTCGAGGCATTGACGAACGTCGTGATCATGCTATCGAGATAGCCCGGAAACGCCCGGCTCAGCGCCTCCCAGTTCTGGAAGATATCGCGCCAGTTGCCCTCGAAATCCCGCTTCACGGACCCGTCGTCGTCGCGTACGGCAATGGTATAGTGATTCCAGGGCCGGCTCGGGTCGCCGTGGCGGCGGCTGAAGCTGAGCGGCAGGTACATCAGGCAGAGCCGCTCCAGCTGGGCGTCTCCTTCGCGCGAGGCATTGCGGAGGGTCTGGATCGTGAATCGCTCCGGCAAGGCGCCGAGGACGGCGTCGTGCGCCCGCGCCACGGGCGCGTTGTGGGCGGCGAGGAACGCCCGGAGGTCGGCCCGGTCGACGTGGTAGCCCTCGTCGAAGACACCGCCGCGCATGATGTTGAAGAGCACGTTCATGCGATGGCGGGCCGTTGTCATCGGCTCGCCCGTGCGCTGCTCCCCGTCGCTGAGGCCGATGAGGTAGCGCAGCCGGTCGGTGCCCGCCGCGACGTCGCGCCAGAGGGCGTCCTGAAGCGCGGCGGGGTCTGCAAGACGCGCGGCCAGCGCCGCCACGTCGGCCGCGTCCTGCTCGATGTCCGCGACGACGTCCCAGCGCCGGGCGTCGCCCGGCTCCAGCTCGAGGCGGGCGTGCACGAAGTACGCCCCCCGCTCGGCGCGCACGAGGTGCTCGGTCACCACCGGCTCTCCCCGCCGGAAGCGCGGCAGCTGACGGGTAGACAACAGGTAGGCGTCCGGCCTCAGCCCGGCGGACCACACGGACGTCGCCATGAGCGCCTCGCTGGGCTCGGCCCGGTCTACGGGTTGCGCGCTCAGCGTGAACAGCCCGAGGCCGCGCTCGGCCAGCAGCTCGTTCTGCTTGTAGGCGTCGGCGAGCACGCTGCGCTCCGTCTGCAACGCGCGGCTGACGCCGTAGGGCATCAGGTTCTGGATCCCGTCCAGCACCCGCACGGCGACCGCCTCGCGGGCATGGCAGCGGAGCTCCGAGCGCTTGACGAACCCGAAGCGCTCGCTCGTGCACCACTGGACGGCGAAGGTGAGCCCCAGATCGTCGTTGACTTCCTCGAAGCGGAGCACGTCGCCGTGCAGGGTCTTGTAGATCGTCCGCCGGACGGCATACAGGCCCGCATAGCGGTCCGAGAAGGGCTCCCACAGCCACCGCCGGCGCGCCGCGCCGTCCTCCCCCCCACGCCCCGCGCGCGCATCGACCAGGAGGATCGTCTTGCTCCCGGTCAGGTCCTGGGAGTCGTGGATCTTGTCGACGGTGTAGTAGGGAAAGAGGGCGCGCTCGGGGGTGCCCCGCCCGGCCGACAGGGCGCCGTTGCTGGAGATGAAGAACCAGTGATCCGCGTCGCTCACCAGGCTGATGAAGAACGGAGGCATCCGGTCGTAGTGCGCGATCCGGTAGTACGCCTCCCCGTCCCGCTCGACGAAGGCTCCCTCGATGGGGAACGCATCGGCGTGGATGGGAGCGGGGCCGACGTACACCGAATGTTCGGACGCTGCAGACCGCGCGGGGGCCGTCGCTTCGGGCTCGTTGTTTCTATCCGCGGACATAGAACGGGATGTTGGCGTGTGCGGCGCTGCCCTGCCCATCGTAGACGTAGACGAAGAGGCGATAGGCGCCCGGCTCGCGGGGTGCGGTGACGTTGACCCGGGCTGCGTCCGGCGTATCGACCGCGCCGGGCACGAGGTCCGGTTCGCGCTCGTCGTCGCCGCCCTCGCCCAGGTCGGTGCTCTCCTCGCGCACCTCCCAGGCGTAGCGCAGCGGGTCGCCGTCGGGATCCCGGCTGACCACCTCGGCCGGGTACGCCTGCCCGGGCTGGAGGGTGATGCCGTCGTAGGCGGTCCGGCCGTCCAGGGTGGCGGCTTCGAGGCGGGGTGCGCGGTTCTCGGGCCACTCGCCGTTCCAGAGGTAGTGCATCACGTCCACGGATTCGGTCTCCTCCCCCGTCGGGAGGAAGAGGCCGTACCAGGTGGGGGTGCGCTCCTGCTTCTGCCCCCAGAGGAAGACGTACGAGCCCACGCCCTGCGCCGAGTCCGGTGCGATGGCCGTCTCGTAGCGGGTGCGGTAGAGGTCCGCCTTCACCGAGCTGGTGTTCTCGATGGGGGCCCCCCACGGGGTCTTCTCGACCTCCCAGTGGCCGGTCGCTCCCCACTCGGTGACCATGTAGGGCCCGTCCCACCCGGCGTCTTCGATCCGCTCGGGCAGGTTTTCGATGTCGGCGTACATCTGGATGCTGAGGAGGTCGAGGTCCGGCGCGCGGGCCTGGATCTCGCGCACCAGCGTGCTGTCGATGCCGGCCAGCATGGTGGTGGTCAGGTGGTGGGGGTCGACCTCGTGGATCATCTCCGAGATCTCGTTGACGGCGTCCCACACCTTCGGGTTGGTCGCGCCGAGGTTGAGCTCGTTGCCGATGCCCCAGATGAGGAGGGCCGGATGATCCTTGTACTTCAGGACCTCCTCGCGCACGCGTTCGAGTTGCTCGGCTACGGCCTGCTCGTCGTCGTAGTCGAAC
>JAWWAN010000030.1:0-13918 GCA_033721675.1 Rhodothermales bacterium
CGCGGGGCAGGCTTCCGCTCCCTGCCGTTCTGGCCTGCTGTCATCCCGGGCGAGCGATAGCGAGCCGAGAGACCTCGCCGGTAACCGTTGGCGCCCCATCCCGGATGGGCGAGATCCCTCGGCTGCGGCCCATCAGGGCCTCCGCTCGGGTATGACCGTGAGCGGGAGACGGCGGCGTGCCGGCCCCGGCTCAGCGCATGAACACGGCATTGGCGAAGAGGAGGCGGCCGGCGTACCAGAAGCCCCGGAAGAGCGGGTCGTCGAGCAGGTAGACGACGGCGCCGCGCCCCATCGGCTGGACGCCGAAGACGAGCGTGTCGTCGATCTGCTGCTGGGCCTCGGCGCCGGCGAAGCCGCTGAGGGGCGTGCCGTCGCGGAGGACGCCCACGTTCCAGCCGTCGTCGAGGAAGGCGAAGGCGTCGTCCGTCCGGCGGAGCGTGTAGTAGTGGCTGCCCAGCCCGAAGGCGAGGGGGTGCGTCTCGTCGAGGCGGACGCGGTAGACCGCGCCGGTGACGGCGCCGGAGATGGCGGCGCGGTCGCGGTCGGCGTAGCGGCGCAGGCGGTCCTCGTCGGCGTCGTCTTCGTCCGACCCCTCCTCTTCGTCCGCGTCCTTCTCCTTCAGCGCGAAGCCGTCTTTGCCGGCCAGGTAGGCGGCGGCGCGTTCGAGCGCCACGAGCCGGCCGCCACCGCGCACCCACGCGCGGACCTCGCCCAGACGCTCCTCGGAGAGGATGCGGCCGTAGCTCCCGGAAGGCAGCACGAGTACGTCGTAGTCGTCCAGGTCGATGCCGCCGAAGTCGTCCGGGTAGAGCAGCGTGACGGGGTAGCGGAGCTGCTGGTCGAAGTAGTGCCACACCTCCCCGGCGGCGTAGGACGAGATGGACTCGCCCGCCAGCACGGCGACCTTCGGGGCGTCGATGAAGTGGACGTCGGACGAGCCGAAGTCGGCGCCGCGCGTGACGAAGCCGGTAGCGACGGGCCGGAGGGTCTGTCCGTGCTCGGCGGCGAGGGCGCGCAGGCGGGCGTCGAAGGCCGCCCCGAGGGCGGCGTTGCCGGTGCGGGTGAAGAGGAGCGTGCCGGCCCCGAAGGTCTGCCCGTCGATCTCGAACGGATACTCGGCGTAGCGCGCGGTGATGCCCTCGCGGAGCGCAGCGGCGAGGAGCTGGGCATCCGCGAAGCCGTCCCACCCGGCCACGTACGCGTACGGGCGGGCGGGCGCGGCGGGCGTGGCGTCGGGCGTGGGGAGGGCAGGAGACCCGGCCGTGACGGCTTCGGTGGCGGCATACGCCTCGACGCCGTAGACGTAGGGCAGCGCCCAGGCGGTGACGTCGTAGCTGAGCGAGTCGCTGAGCACCGGCGCGGGGTCGAAGAGGACGCGGGCGAGCACGCCCTTGGGCTGCGCGGCGGGCACGACGAGGTCGCCCGGCTCGACGGTGAACGCGCCGGCCTCGCCGGTCGCGTAGGCCAGGCCGCGCGCGCTCTGGCGGGTGGTGGCCAGCCCGTAGCGGATGCCCTGCTGCTCCAGGTGGTGGGCGAGGGCCGCGCGGCGGTCCGCGTTCGTCCCCTTGACCACGAAGGCGCGGTACGGCGATCCGTCGGCCGCCTGGGCGGCGGCGTGGTAGGCGGCGAACTCGTCGACGATGCGGGCGTGGTTGGCGGCGGCGGTCTCGACCGTCGAGAGGCCCGTCGTGTGGTGGTGCGCGATCCGCTCGGCCAGGGTGAGCGTGTCGCCCTCGGCGGTGCGGATGGCCAGCCCGGCGCGCCCGCTGCCGCCCTGCTCGTAGGTCATCCCGACGGCGCCGTTGAACGTGGGCCAGGTGTCTCCATAGCCGGGGTAGAAGAGGTCGAAGACCTGGCGGGTGAAGTAGAGCCAGCCCTCGCGGTCGAAGTAGCGGGTGTGGTTCTGGCCGATCAGGGTCTGGAGCTCGCGCTGCCACGGCGTGATGGCCTCGTGGAAGGGCTCGGCGGCGGGCGCGAAGAAGTAGGGCGCATCGACGCCCTGCTCGTGGAAGTCCACGTGGACGTGCGGCAGCCAGCGGTTGTAGAGCGCGAGGCGCTGCCGGGTCTCCAGCTGGGTGCCCCAGGCCCAGTCCCGGTTGAGGTCGAAGTAGTAGTGGTTCGTCCGGCCGCCGGGCCACGGCTCGTGGTGCTCGCGGGCGTCCGGGTTCGGGTTGGGCTGTTCGCCGACGGTCCGGTTGTACCAGTGCACGTAGCGGTCCCGCCCGTCCGGGTTGATGCAGGGGTCGAGCACGACCACCGTATTCGCCAGCCAGCCCTGCGTGCGGGCATCCTCTGGGTTGGCGAGGTCGTAGAGCGTCGCCATCGCGGCCTCGGTGCTGACGCTCTCGTTGCCGTGGACGTTGTAGCTGAGCCAGACGAGCGCGACGGGCGGCCCCTCGGGCGCGCCCTCCAGGAGCCCCGCCCGCCGCAGGTTGTCCGTCCGGATCTGCTCCAGCCGCGCCATGTTCTCGGCCGAGGCGACGACGGCCGTCAGCAGGGGGCGGCCCTCGTTCGTCTCGCCGTAGGGTTCGAGGCGGACGGCCGGGGCGTGGGCAGCCACGTGCTCCACGTAATCCACCACGCGGTGGTGCGGCGTGAAGCGCTCTCCCAGCGCGTAGCCGAGAAACTCGGCGGGCGAGAGCAGGCGGTCCTGCGCCCGCCCCGGCAGAGCGAACGCGGCGAGGAGGAGCACAAATACGCAGAGGCGACGCACCATCACGAAAGAAGTCTCCGGGTTTGAGGAAGCGAAGAACGGCTGGAAGATACGCAACGCGAGCACGAGAACACGCCACGCTGAAACCCTCGCGCCCACACTGTGAAAATCCCCCTACCGGCGCGCGCCCCCGTAACGATAGCGCCATGCCCGGCCGGTGGCGGAATCCGGGCCCCATCGAGGCGGCGTACCTCTGGTGCCGGCTCCCCCATCGGGGTCTCTCGCCATCCAACCTGCCTGCCGCCCTATGAACGACCTCACCGTGGAGCGCACGAGCAAGACCGCCGTGCTGGCCTGGGCCTACTTCTTCGGCCTGATCCTGCTCGGCGTGCTGCTCTACTTCGGCCTCGAAGCCCTCGCGCCCCCGCCCGACCGCATCGACAAAGACCTCGTCCACGCGCGCGACTTCGTCGTCTGGACGCCGCCGCCTGCTCCCGCCCAACCCTGACCGCCCGATGGCCCGCATCCCGCTTTCGCAGAACGACGACTGGCAGCTCGACGGCCCCGACGTGCAGGGCCGCGAGGTGCGCGACGAAGACGGCACGCGCCTCGGCCGCGTCAAGGACCTCTTCGTCAACACAGAGACGCGCGCCGTCGAGGCGATCCTGCTCGACGACGGCACCCGCCTCGACGTCCGCCGCGCTCGCGTCGACGAGGGCGGCGGCCCCGTCATCGTCGAGCGCATCCCGGCGCCCGGCACCAACCCCGAGATCTATCACGCGCCCGACCGCGACACCGCGCGGCCGGGCGACCTCGACGGCGCGCACCGCCGCGCCGACGTCGACCCCAAGCGCGCGCAGTACATCGGCGAGTACCATACGCACTACAGCGTGGACGCCGACGACCCCGACGGCGAGCCCGACGGCCCGGACCATACCGCCTCCTGACGGGATCCTCCTGACGGGATCCTTGCCCCGAGGCCCCCGGTTTGCTGCGGCGGTTTCCGTTCCCACTCGCCGCCGGGGGTTCATGCGCACCGCTCTACTCTCGATGCTTCTGCTCGCCGCGGCGCTCGCCGGCAGCGGCTGCTTCGCCGTCAACCGCATCGGCGTCGCCGTGCTCTACGACAAGGCCCGCCTGCCCGAGGCGCAGATCCGCGAGGACGTGGCCTACTACGACGGCCCCGGCGCCGACGCCGAGAAGCACCGTCTCGACCTCTTCGTCCCCGCTCCCGACGCCGCGGGCTGGCCTACGGTGATCTTCATCCATGGGGGCGGCTGGACTTCGGGAGACAAGGACCTGAAAGCCGGTGGTGCGGACGTGTACCGCAACATCGGTCGGTTCTTCGCCGCGCGCGGGATCGGCGCAGCCGTCATCAACTACCGCCTGCTGCCCGGCGTGGACTGGACCGCGCAGATCGAGGACGTGGCCCGCGCCGTGGCCTGGGTACACGGGCAGGTGGGCGGCCTCGGCGGCGACCCCGATGCGCTGTTCCTGATGGGCCACTCGGCCGGCGCCCAGCTCGCCGCGCGCGTCGCGCTCGACCCCGCTCCGCTCACCGACCTCGGCCTCCGCCCGGCCGCCGTCTGCGGCGTCATCGCCGTCAGCGGGGCCGCCTACGACGCCGCCGACCCGGAGACGTACGCCCTGGGCGGCAGCTACCGCTACCTCGACGAGCGCTTCGGCGGCACGGAGGGCTGGGAAGACGCCATCTCGCCCGTCCGCTTCATCGACGCCGGCGCCCCGCCCTTCCTGGTGCTCTACGCCGGCGGCGAGTCGAAGGCGCTGCAACACCAGTCGCGGCTGCTCGACGCCGCGCTGCGCGAGGCCGGCGCCGCGAGCCGCCTCGTCGAAGTCCCCGGCGAGAGCCATGCCCGCATCGTCCTCACCCTGAGCCGCGACGACAAGACCGCCGGCCCGGCGATGCTCGACTTCATCCGCGCACAGGATTGCGTGGCGCAGGGCTGAAGGTCGCAGGTCGGCAGGTCATACCGCTGACGATCTTCGACCTTAGCCCATTCACGCACTCCCCCCGAGCCAGCGGTGCCGCACGGCCAGGGCCTCGGTATCGACGCCCGGCTGTGCCAGGTGGGCCAGGATCTGCACCCGCGCCTCCAGCTCGTCGAGATCCTGCGGCGGCATCGAGACGGCGCGGCAATCGTCCAGCAGCCGCCGGCCGTGGCGCAGCAACACCGCCCGGCGGCCGTCGTCGGCCAGGCCGCCGGCGGCCTCTGCCAGCATCTTGACGAAGTGCAGCGCCGCATTCCGGTCGTGGCGAACGTAGGGCCGGAGCTGGTCACAGACGGCGCCGACGAAGACCGCGAACGTCACGGGGTAGGCCACCACGCGGAGGCGGCCCTCGGCGTCGCGCCGGCCGGCGGCCGGGATGGCGCGCGTGCCGAGCTGCCCGATCGCGCTCGCCAGCCAGTCCATGCAGCCGATCGCCGTGAAGGGATCGTTGACGCCGGGCGAGAGCGCCCGGGCGGCGATCTCGACGAGTTCGTTGACGCGGAAGAGCACGTCTTGGGTGCCGGTGCGCTGGGGCCCGAAGGCGAAGGCCGCGTGGAGGCGCTGGCACGCCTCGTCGCTGAGCCGCCCCGCCGGCGCGGCCAGCACGAGGGCCTGGCCGCGCGTCACGTAGTCGCCCGGCCGGAATTCGGCGCGCAGGACCACGTCGTGCTCGGTGGCGGCGGCCAGCAGCACGTCGGCGTCGAGGGCCTGGATATAGCCGTCCTCGCGGGCGCGGATCCGCAGCGCCTCCTCGAAGAAAGCGGGCGGCAGCGGCGGCTCCTCCTCGGGCGGGGCGGCCTCGCCGAGCTGTTCGGGGAAGAGGCGGTCGAGATGGTCGTTGAGATCGCGCCCGATGCGTGCCGTCAGGTTGGAGACGTGCATGCTGGCGGGCGTGTGATGGATGAAGTAGATGAGCACACCCAGACTCGCCAGCGCGAGGGCGAGGCCGACGAGCAGGGCGAGGTGCGGCACGAAGCCGCCTTCGTCGGAGCTGCGCACCGTACGCAACACGAGCAGGCAATAGAGAAACGTGGCGATGAAGGTGCCGAGCGTGATCTGGTTGCCGCGATCCTGCATGAACGTCGTCAGCAGGCGCGGGCCGAGCTGGGACGAGGCGTAGACGACCGTCGAGATGGTGATGGAGAAGGTCACGCCGGCGACGGTGATCATCGACCCGGCGACAGTCGAGAGCAGCGCGCGCGCGCCGTCGGGCTTGTTGGCATAGAGCCACGGCACGGCCTCGATCCAGTCCGCCCCCAGCCGGGTGTCCAGCGCGGTCGTGACGAAGGCCAGCCCCACGGCACCCAGGGTCATCAGGGAGGGGATGAACCAGTAGCTGCCGTGCAGCTGGCTCCAGTAGGCAATGAGGCGGGCGTTCATCGGAGCGAGGCGGTAGGCGGATGGGCCGTGTGCATCAACTTAACCACGGGCTTCGGCCGGAAGGGCGGATCCGCACGCCGTGGCCGATTTTTCACGCGCCTGCGGCGTCGGATTTTCACGCGAAGTTACAGGCCCCGGCTGGCCGTGGGGACGTGCGGCGGGTATACTGTGCGGGTCCCGTCTGCCCGATCTAGCCGGGGTCGCCCTCCGCGCGCGACGGGCCCCGGTCCCTTTTCGCAGTAACCTGCCTTTCCCGACCCGTTATGAAATCGCTACTTCCCCTGCTGCTGGCCGTCGTCTTCGTGGCCGCCTTCACGGCCCCCGTGCATCCTGCGGCGGACGGCGCGGCCCCCATCGCCCGGGACGACACCGCCGGCACCACCGTCGGCACCCCGGTCGACGTCTTCGTGCTGGTGAACGACGAAGAGACGAACCCGGCCTTCTCCATCGTCATCCCCAGCGACGGCATCCTCACCGCCCCCGAGCACGGCACGGCCGCCATCAAGCGCAACGGCACCCCCGGCGACGCCTCGGACGACTTCATCCGGTACACCCCGGACGCCGGCTTCGTCGGCAAGGATTCGCTCCAGTACCAGATCGAGAGCAACAGCGGGGCTGAGGACGAGGCGTGGGTGTTCCTCTTCGTCGGCAACCCGCCCGAGGCCGCGCCGGACGTCTTCCAGGTGCTGCCCGGCCGCACCACGCGCCTCGCCGTACTCGCCAATGACAGCGACCCCGAGGGCGACCCGATCCGCATCGACAGCCTCACGCGGGCTCCCAACGACGGCACCGCCGCCATCGTCCGCTCCGCCGATGCTCCGGACGCGATCGACTACACGCCGGACGCCGGCTTCATCGGGCGCGACACGCTCCGCTACCGCATCGAGGCCGCCGGCCTGGCAGACTCGGCCCTCGTCGAGATCATCGTCAACACGCCGCCGAACGCCACGAACGACGCCGCCGCGACCACCCCGGGCACGGCCGTGGACGTGGACGTGCTCGACAACGACCTCGACCCCGAAGGCGGCGCCCTGACGGTGGCCGCCATCGCCTCGCCGCCGGCGCAGGGCACGGCCACCATCATCGACGGCGGGCAGCGCGTCCGCTACACGCCGCCGGCCGGCTTCGCCGGAACGGTCACCTTCACCTACACCGCCGAGGATCCCCTCGAAGGGCAGGACACGGCCACCGTCACCGTCACGGTCAACACGGCGCCGGTGGCCCAGGATGACGCGGCCTCGACCCTGGTCGATCAGCCCGTCGAGATCGCCGTGCTGGCGAACGACACCGACGCCGACGGCCAGACGCTCACCATCGACGCCATCGCCTCGCCGCCGGCGCAGGGCACGGCCACCATCATCGACGGCGGGCAGCGCGTCCGCTACACGCCGCCGGCCGGCTTCGCCGGAACGGTCACCTTCACCTACACCGCCGAGGACCCGCTCGGCGGGCAGGATACGGCCACCGTCACCGTCACGGTCCGCGCCGAGGCGCTGGTGCAGCTCATCCACAACCTGCTCGATGCCGGCGCCGTCGATGTCTACGTGGACGGCATGCGCGTGGCTGACGATCTCGACTTCAGGGAGGCCACGCCCTACCTGACGCTCGACGCCGACGGCACCGTGACGATCGACGTCACCGAGGCCGACGCCGCGGACAACAGCGACCCGCTCTTCACCGGCACGGCCGCCCTCGGCCCGAACGAGACCTACGTGGTCGTCGTCAACGGCGTCGCCGGGGAGAACGCGGCGCTGCTCGTGACGGACCAGGCCCGCACCACGACGGCCGCCGGCCAGGTGGACGTCTTCGTCGTGCACGGCGCGCCCGGCGCGGGGCAGATCGACCTCCGGCAGCTCGACCCCGACCAGAACAACGACCCGGTGGACGTGCTGGCGAACAACCTCGGCTTCAACACCCTGACGCCGTACCGCAGCCTGGAGCCGAGCCCCTACAACTTCGACGTGACGAACTTCGACGGGACGACCGTCTTCGACGCCTTCCGGATCGACTTCACCGGCCAGGGGGGGCAGACCTTCGTGCTGCTCGTCTCCGGCCGCGCCGGCGACGCGCTGACGCTGCTCGCCGTCGGGGCCGACGGTACGGTGCGCACCTCGGACGTGGTCACGAGCACCGGCCCCGAAGCCGAGTTGCCGGCCGCGTTCGCGCTGCACGGCAACTATCCGAACCCGTTCAACCCGGCGACGACGCTCCGCTTCGACCTGCCGGCCCCGGCCGACGTGACCGTGGAGGTCGTGGATCTGCTGGGCCGCGTGGTCCTGACGCGCCCGGCGGAGGCCGTGGCGGCCGGCGCGGGCCGCACGCTGCGCCTGGACGCCTCGGCGCTGGCCTCGGGCACGTACGTGTACCGCGTCGTCGTGCGGACGACCGCCGAGACGCTGGTGCGTACGGGCCGGATGACGCTGGTGAAGTGACCGGCCGGCCCCACTAAAGCCATCGCGGGAGTGGACGCCCCGGTGCCTGCCAACGGCGCCGGGGCGTCCGCTTTTACCTGCGCCGCTGCTTCGATGACCGTAACATAATTTTGTTTTTGTTTGTGCCAATTGCTATCCTCCTCCGGCATGCGCGCGACCACTTCGTCACAATGTGCCGAAAAGCCCCCGGAGGGCGCCGGCTATCGTTCCCACGCCGGCCTGCCCTCCCCCCTCCTCCCCCGTGCATGCGCCAGGTGGTGTAGCTCATTCAGACCGCGCCGCGAGCCGGTCTGGCGTGCCTCGACCTGACCCGTAATCTCCCCTAATGGCGATCTGTGGGTGTATGCCCACTTCTATAACCACCCGGATGTCTTCTGCGTCCGGAATTTTCTTCCGCCCGAGTAACGAGAGGTATCGAATCATGGCACGTGTTGCTACGCTCCTCCTCGCACTCCTGCTCTTTGCTGGGATGGCTGCCGAGACGGCGACCGCCCAGACAGAGCAGGCCAGGACCATCGCGCTACGGCATCTGGACCAGGGCTATGCCGCCCTTGGCCTGACGCGCGCCGACGTGGCCGACCGTGCCGTGTCGAACGCCTACACGAGCCGCCACAACGGCGTCTCCCACGTCTACATCCAGCAGCGCTACGACGGCATCGGCGTCCACAACGCGCTGATCACCATCAACGTCAAGGACGGCCGCGTCTTCTCCGTCGGCAACCGCTTCGTGGCCGACCTCGCCGGCAAGGTCTCCGGCGCCAGCGGCCTCTCGGCCATCGCCGCCGCCGAGGCCGCCGCCGAGGCGGTGGGCCTGGCCTTCAGCGAGCCGCTGCAGGAGATCAGCACGCAGCCCGGCGCGGACCGCCCGACGCTGCTGACGACCGGCGGGACGGCGCTCGAGCCGATCCCGGCGCGGCTCACCTACCTGCCGCTCGACGACGGCACGGTGCAGCTGGCCTGGCGCGTGGGCATCTACACGAGCGACGCGCAGCACTACTGGGATGTCTTCGTCGATGCCGGCTCCGGCACGGCGCTGGAGATCGACGACGCCGTCATCCACGACTCCTTCGGCGAGGCCCCGGCCTCCGAGACGGCCGAGGCGCCGAGCTTCGCGCTCAGCAGCGGCCTCGACGCCTTCCACGCGATGACGCCGGATCAGTACCGGGTCTATCCGATGCCGGCCGAGAGCCCGAACCACCCGTTCCCCGGCGGCACGCCGCACACGCTCGTGACGGACCCCGCCCTCGACGGCGGCACGCTCCCGGCGGGCATCACGACCTGGCACGACACCGACGGTGTGGCCGGCGCGGAGTTCACCGACACGCGGGGCAACAACGTCGACGCCTACCTCGACCTCGACGCCAACAACGTGCCGGATGCCGGCAGCCGTCCCGACGGTGGGGCGCCGCTCATCTTCGACTTCGCGGCCAACCCGGACGGCCCCGGCGGCCCGGGCGACCCGCCGAGCGCCTTCCGCCCGGCGGCGGTGGTCAACCTCTTCTACTGGAACAACATCACCCACGACGTCCTCTGGAACTACGGGTTCGACGAGGCCAGCGGCAACTTCCAGGTGAACAACTACGGCCGGGGCGGCCTGGGCGGTGACGACGTCCGCGCCGAGGCCCAGGACGGCGGTGGCACCTGCAACGCCAACTTCCTCACCCTGCCGGACGGCAGCCGGCCCCGTATGCAGATGTTCGTCTGCGGCAACCGCGACGGCGACTTCGACAACGGCGTCATCGTCCACGAGTACGGCCACGGCATTTCGATCCGCCTGACGGGCGGCCCGGCCACCACGAGCTGCCTGTTCAACCAGGAACAGGCCGGTGAGGGCTGGAGCGACTGGTACGGCCTCATGCTGACCCAGCAGCCGACGCACACCGAGACGACCTCGCGCGGCATCGGCACCTACCTCTTCGGCCAGCCCGGCAACGGCCCCGGCATCCGCGCCCGGCCCTACACGACCGACATGGCCGTCAACGAGTTCACCTACGACAACATCAAGACGGCCTCCGTCCCGCACGGCGTCGGCCACGTCTGGTCCACCATGCTCTGGGACCTCAACTGGGCGCTCATCGGCACGCTCTTCCCGAGCGTCCAGGGCAGCGACGGCGCCGGCGGCGGCTTCGGCTTCGACCCCGACTTCTACGGCGGCACCGGCGGCAACAACCTCCTGATGCAGCTCGTCACCGACGGGCTGAAGCTCCAGCCGTGCAGCCCCGGCTTCGTCGATTCGCGCAACGCCATCATCGAGGCGGACGAGGCGCTCTTCGGCGGCGACGGCGACTGGATGACGCCCGACGGCCTCAACGCCTGCGCCATCTGGAGCTCCTTCGCGCGGCGCGGCCTCGGCTTCAGCGCCAGCCAGGGTAGCTCCGGCAGCCGCTCCGACGGCACCGAGGCCTTCGACTTCCCGCCGGGCCTGCCCAACCCCTGCACGACGGCCGCCCCGAGCTTCACGATCAACGTCGACAAGCTCAAGCGCACCGCCGCCGGCACCAAGAAGGTCAAGATCTCCTGGAACGCCGCCACGGTCTCGACCAACAAGGTCGACTTCTACGTCGCCATCGACCCGGCCACCCCCTCGCCCGACGGCAACCCGAAGGACGAGGACGGCGGCAAGCGGACCTCGAACGACGGCAAGACCGCCGTCAAGCTGAAGACCGGCCAGTTCCCGACCGACGGGCCGTTCAACATCCAGGCCTGCGAGAAGAAGTCGACGACGGTCTGCTCCAACACCGTCCAGGTAGACTTCACCGGCGTGCCGATCGACTTCGACGAGCCCGAGGACGATCCGGACGACGAAGGCGCGGCCTCGAAGTTCGGCGAGGAGCTGCCCGAAGACTTCGCGCTGGCGGGCAACTACCCGAACCCGTTCAACCCGTCGACGACCCTGCGCTTCGACCTGCCGGAGTCCGCCCTGGTCTCCGTCGAGGTCTACGACGTGCTGGGCCGCCGCGTGCTGACGGTGCCTGCACAGCAGGTGGCCGCCGGCGCCGCGCGCACCGTCCAGATCGACGGGTCGACGCTGGCCTCGGGCGTCTATCTCTACCGCCTCACGGCGCAGACCGAGACGGACGTGCACATCGCCACCGGACGGATGACGCTGGCGAAGTAACCACGCCTTCCCGTTTGTAGCGGCGGCAGGGCCCGGGGCATCGCGCTCCGGGCCCTGCCTTTTTTGTATCTTTCCGCCCCGCCGCGCATGCCTGCTCTTCCCCGATGAAGCCCGTCCTGCTGAACTACTACGTCACCTACCGCTGCAACGCGCGGTGCGGCTTCTGCGACATCTGGGAGCGCCCCTCCCCGATGGCCGCCCCCGAGGCCGTCCGCCGCAACCTCCGCGCGGCCCGGCGGCTGGGCGTGCGGATCGTCGACTTCACCGGCGGCGAGCCCCTCCTGCATCCGCAGTTGGACGCGCTGCTGCGGATGGCGAAGGCGGAGGGCCTGCTCACGACGGTCACCACCAACGGCCTGCTCTACCCGAAGCGCGCCCGCCGCCTCGCCGGCCTCGTCGACCTGCTACACCTCTCCCTGGACTCGTCCGAGCCGGAGGAGCACGACGCTTCGCGGGGCGTGCGCTGCTTCGGCAAGGTGATGGAGAGCATCGAGACGGCGCTGTCCCTCGGGGAGCGGCCGGACCTCCTCTTCACCGTCACCGACGAGAACGTCCACCGGCTCGGCGCGATCTACGAGCGCATCAGCCGCCCGAACCGGCTGATCCTCATCCTGAACCCCCTGTTCGCCTACCACGGGCTGGGCGGCGGCCTCGCGGCGTCCACGATGGCGACGCTCCGCGCCTTCGCGCGGCGGCCCTTCGTCTACCTCAACCCGGCGTTCCTGACCCTGCGGCAGCGGGGCGGCAACGACCCTGCGGCGCCGGTCTGCCGGGCGGCGTCTGCCACGCTCGTGATCTCGCCCTCGGACGAGCTGGTGCTGCCGTGCTACCACCTCGGCCTGGATCATCTGCCCATCGAGGGCCGCCTCCACGACCTGTGGCACTCCGAGGCGGTGGCGCGGCACCGGGCGCTGGAAGGGCGGCACGCGGGGTGCCGGGGCTGCACCGTCAACTGCTACTTCGAGCCGAGCTTCGCCGTCTCACCGGGCACCCGCTACTTCTGGGAGAGCCTGCCTTCGAAGATCCGCTACACCTGGACCAAGTTCGCCGTACAGCGCGTGGAGGCCCGCCTGGGCGGCCCCCGTGCCGCCACGCTGCCCGGCGTAACGCCGGCCCCGCCGCACGGCGTTGGAGCGGGGGACGGCGCGACGGACCTGATCGAGCTGCCGGTGCTGAGCCGGCGGGAGTACCCACGATGACACGGTGGGCCGCCCTGGCCTTCCTCGGAGCCGCCGGTCTGCTCGGGATTGCGCTCCTGCCGGACGCGGACCGCCGGCCCGCTCCGCACGGCGCGTGCGCCCCCGCGGAGGCCGGGCATCGGACGATCTACGTCGTCTCGCACGGCTGGCACGCCGGCATCGCCGCCCGGCGCGGCACCCTGCCGGATTCGCTATGGCCCGAACAGCTAGACTTCCCCGATGCCGCCTTCCTCGAAGTCGGCTGGGGCGACTCGGCCTTCTACCGCACGGATGAGCCTGGAGCCTGGACGACGCTGCGCGCGGCGCTGCGACCGACGCCGAGTGTGGTACACGTGGCCGCCTTCGGCCGCCCGCCCGCGCAGGTCTTCGCCGGGAGCGAGGTGCTGCCGCTGGCGATCACCCAGACCGGCGCAGACTCGCTGGCGGCCTTCTTCCACCGCGCGTATGCGCGCGACGCCGCCGGGCGGCCGAGGCCACTCGGGCCGGGGCGGTACGGCACGAGCCGCTTCTACGCCGGGCACGAGCGCTACCACCTCTTCTACAACTGCAACGCCTGGGTGGCACACGCCCTGAAGGCTGCCGGCTGCCCCATCGGCACCACCCGCGTGCTGACGGTAGAGACGCTGCTGCGCCGCGTGCGACGCCTGCGCTGATGCCGCCGGCACCGGCGCCTCCGGCCGGCGTTACAGGGTCACCGTCCTCCTCACCCGCCCATCGCCTTCCATGCCTCGCAAGCTGCACACGATCTGGTGGATGGTCCTGCTCCGCGGCCTCGTCGAGGGGTTGCTCGTGGCGCCGTACGTTGCCGGCGTGCTGCACATCCCGGAGCAGCTGACGCTCTACGTGCCGGCGGTCATCCTCGGGGGCGGCTTCATCGAGCTGGCGATGTTCTTGTGGCTGCGTGGGCACCCGTTCCGGGGCATCCTGCGGCTGGTGGCGCTCGGCAGCGTGGCGCTCGGGCTGTTTCTGCTGTGGCAGCATCCGGAGACGACCATCGGTATGCTGGTGGTGCTGACGGGTCTGTGGATGGCGGTGCAGGGGTTCGCGGCCCTGTGGCTCGGGCTCTCCATCGTCAAGCACCCGTACATCCGCGCGGTGGCCGTCCTGGCAGGCACCGGCAGCGCGC
>JAWWAN010000031.1:0-13879 GCA_033721675.1 Rhodothermales bacterium
GGCGCCTGCATGGCCCCCCAGGATCGCCTGCCCGTGGATCGCCAGGTCGTCGTAGCCGTCCGGGCCGAGGTCGAAGGCTGCCGCCTCGCGCCATCCCGCGCTCTCCGCCTCGAAGATCCGCAGCCGGTAGTGGAGCGGCTCGCTGATGGACGGGCGATAGGCTTCCTGCACGGCCAGCACCGTCCCCTCGAAGACCAGGCGGTCGGCCGGCTCATCGAGCTGGAGCGTCGCCTCGTGCTGCCAGCCGGCGTCGGTGCGGCGGTAGAACAGGACGTGGCGCTGCCAGGCCAGCACGATCACGTCTTCGTGGACGCCGAGGGCGCTGAAGTGCGTCGAGGGCGTCGTGCCCTGCGCCCCCTCGCGGACGAACCGCAGGGTCTCGGCGTGGCGCCAGCCGCCCGGCCCGGCCTCGTAGACGAACGCGGTGGCCGTCACCCGGGTGTTTCCGGACGCAGTGACGCTTTCCCAGCCGTCGTTGAGGACGGCGGTACCGGCATCGAGCGCGACGAGGAAGGGGCGCGGGTTGACGGCCTGCGGCGTCACCACCTGCTCGCCCTCCAGCACGCCGCCGCGCAAAGTGTAGAGGTACGCGGCATCGAGCGCGCCCACGGCCACGTGCTCCCCGTCGCGGGCCAGCGAGAGGCCGAACTGACGGCCGGGGGGCCCTTTCTCCATCAGGATCGTGCCCTGCGCCCCCCCCGAGGCGGCGAGCAACCCGGAGAGACCGAGCAAGAGCACACGCCGTACCAGAGAATCCCACATAGCCGGGTCCCATCGACGAGAGGAAACACGCTCTCGTGATACACGCCGCCCCGGCCTCCTGACGAATCGCAGTGCTGCTACGGGATCGTAAACGTACCTTCCGGGGCGAACGGCGAGCCGGCGTAGGCGGCATCGAGCGCCTGCACGCTCCAGAAGTACGTGCCCGAAGGCAATCCGCGCAGCGACCATCCGAGGTTGTGATCGGCGTTGCCACGGGCCGTGAGCAGGCGCCGCCCCGACGGCAACGCCATCGGCGCAACGACGTCTCCGGCGCCGGGCGCCGTGCCCACGCGCAGGTTGTAGGAGAGCCCGCCGGAGGGCGTCTGGGCATCGGTGGCAGCATCCCAGGCCAGGGTTACGGTAGTGCCCTGCACGGTTGCACGGAGGCCGCCGGGAGCCTGCGGCGGGGTATTGCGCGGCGGCGTCGGGTTGCGCAGCACGCTCAGCGTAAGCCCCTCACCGGGCCGCTCCCCGGCCACGAACACGTCGAGGTCGTGGTCGCCGTCATAGTCGCCGAAGAAAGCGCCGCCGAAGAAGCCGCCCCGGAAGCGCTCGTTCGGGCCGGTCTTCGTGAACCGGGCGGCGCCGTCGTTGCGGTAGAGCTGGCCGGTGTCCGAAGAGAGCGGATCTTTGATGCCCGTGATCAGGAAGTCGAGGTCGCCATCGGCGTCGTAGTCGCCCCACTGCGCATTGCCCTGGTAGCGTCCGAAGGTGTCGTCGTTTTCGAAGGAGCCCACGAGCGTGACGCCGTCCGTGAAGAAGAAGCCGTTCGTGTTCTCGTAGACGAGCAGCTCGCCGCGCAGCACGAACGGGTGGAGCTTGGCGCCCGAGACGAGCAGGTCGAGGTCGCCGTCGGCGTCGTAGTCGCCCCAGTCGAGGCTGGCGTAGAGGAGCCCCCGGAGGTCGGCGGCGCGCGTCAGGAGGCCGCCGTCGTTGCGGTAGACGCGCGTGACGAACGCCTGCGGCTCGGCGAGGCCGGTGATGGCGAGGTCGAGGTCGCCGTCGCTATCGGCATCGCCCCACGCCAGGTCGCCGTGGCGCAGGCCGGGCAGGCCGGCGGCGGTGCGTGCGAAGTTCTCGCCGCCGAGGTTCTCGAAGAGCACGGTGGCGGGGCGGCCGTTCTCGTCGCCGAGGGCCGCGAGGTCGAGGTCGCCGTCGTTGTCGTAATCGCCCCACGCGAGGGCATCGGTGCGGAAGGCACCGAGGAGCGGCCCCTGCACGAAGCGCTCGGTGCCGCCCACGTTGCGGTAGAGCGCGAGGCGGGCTACGCCGCTCGCGTTGAGGCCCCCCACGGCAGCGTCGAGGTCGCCGTCGCCGTCGTAATCGCCCCAGGCCACGTCGCCCTGCCAGACGTCGGTGAGCGTGGGCAGGGTGGGGTTGAGGGCGTCTACGTAGCGGGTGGCCGGGAGCCGGAGCGGCGGCAGGTTGACCGGGTCCACCGGGTTGGCCACCTGCACGATGAAGTCGCCGCCGTTGAGGTAGAGCTGGGTGAGCGGGGCGGGCGCGTCGAACGCCCCCCGGTTGCCGGCCAGCAGCACGTCGAAGTCGCCGTCGCGGTCATAATCGCCCCAGGCCGCCGCGCCGAAGCGAAACGGGGGCAGGCTCTCGACGATCAGGTCCTCGAAGAAATCCTGGGCGGCCACGGGGGCGGGCCCCAGCACGAGGGCGGCGAGCCCGGCGGCGAGCACGGGCCGTAAGGATCGGAGCATAGGAGAGGCGGGAAAGCGAGGGGTCACTTCAGGAGGATGAGCTTCTGGGTACGCAGCGCGGCGCCCGCCCGCAGGCGGACGAAGTAGACGCCCGCGCCGAGGCGGCGCCCGGCGTCGTCGCGGCCGTCCCAGGCGACGTGCAGCCGCCCGGCGGGCTGCACGCCGTCGAGCAGGCGGGCCACCTCGGCGCCGAGGAGGTTGTAGACGGACAGGGTGGCGGGGCCGGCCTCGGGGAGGTCGTACCGCACCGTCACGCGGTCTCGGAACGGGTTGGGGAAGCCGGGATGCAGCGCCACCTCAGTAGGCAGCACGCTCGCCTCGGCATCGGTGCCGACGTCCTCGCTCGTGCCGCTGCCGATGGTGAAGGTACCCTCGGCGGCGAAGGCCGAGCCGAGGAAGCCGGCATCGACGGCCTGCACGCTCCAGAAGTAGGTGCCGGCCGGCAGCCCGTAGAGCGTCCACCCGAGGTTGTGATCGACGTTGCCGCGCCGGGCCACGAGGCGCCGGCCCGACGGCGCCGCGAGGGGTGCCACGACGTCGGCAGCGCCGCTCGCAGTGCCCACGCGCAGGTTGTACGTGAGCGCGGGCGCGGCCGTATGGTCGTCGGTGGCGGCGTCCCAGGCGAGCGTGGCGGCGCTGCGCTGCACGCTCGCACGCAGCCCGCTCGGCGGCGCCGGCGGCGTGTTGACGAGGCGGGTGTCGTTGCGGTACAGGCGCGTCAGCGGCGAGAGGGCGAAGTCGAGGCCGGTGGTGAGCAGGTCGAGGTCGCCGTCGCCGTCGTAATCGCCCCAGCGCGCGGCGGCGGCATAGACGCCGGCCAGCGCGATGTTGTAGGTGAACGCCCCGCCAGCCCCGTCGCCGGCGTCGTTGCGGTAGACCCGGGTGACGCGCGGGCCGAGGAGGGCCGGCGCACCGGCCATCAGCAGGTCGAGGTCGCCGTCGGCGTCGTAGTCGCCCCACTGGGTGCTGCTGTAGAAGACGCCCTGGAGCGGGTCTGGGAGGCGGGAGAACGTCCCGCCGTCGTTGCGGTAGACGTGCGCCACGCCTTCGACGAAGCCGGGCAGGCCGAGGCGTCCGCCGGAGAGGGCGAGGTCGAGGTCGCCGTCGCCGTCGTAGTCCCCCCAGTCGAGGCTGCTGAAGGCGAGGCCGGGCAGGCCGGCGTCGATCTCGGTGAAGACGATATCGAGCCGCGGGCCGCCGGGGCTGTCGTTGCGGTAGAGGCGGGTGACGAAGCGGCCGTCGCCGCGCGCGCCGGAGAGGGCGAGGTCGAGGTCGCCGTCGCCGTCGTAGTCCCCCCAGGCGGCATCCCCGAAGGCGACGGGCTGGAAGGCGACCTCGGCGGCGGTGAAGGCGCCCCCGTCGTTGCGGTAGAGAATCGTGGCGGGCGCCTCGTCCGGGCCGTTGCCGGCCAGCAGCAGGTCGGGGTCGCCGTCGTTGTCGACGTCGCCCCAGGCCGCGCTGGCGCTGTAGACGCCGCCGAGGCCGGGATCGACCTCGGTGAAGGCCCCGCCGCCGTCGTTGCGGTAGAGGCGCGCGAGGGCGTCGAAGGCGCCGCCGGCATCGAAGGTGGCCCCGGTGCGGGAGGTGCCGGCCAGCACGAAGTCGAGGTCGCCGTCGCCGTCGTAGTCGGCCCAGTCCACGGCGGGGAGCCAGACCGGGGTGGGCACCGGGCGCGCGTCGAACTCGAGGCGGCGGGTGATCGGGTTGCCGGGGACGGAGGCGACCTCCTGCCCGGTCAGGGCGATGAGCGTGGTGGGGCCGAAGGGCAGGGCGTCCTCGGCGTTCCCGGCCACGACGACGTCGAAGTCGCCGTCCCCGTCGAGATCGGCCCAGGCATGGGCGCCATGGCTGAAGGCGGGGAGATCGGCCTCGACCATGGTAAAGGTGAACGCCTGGGCCGCTGCCTCCGGCGGCACCACGCCGAGCAGCACCCCCAGGAAGACGATCCACGAACAACGAATAACGAGGGGCATCCGGCGCCGGCATTGAGTGGCACTTCACACGGGCGGCCGGAAGTTACGACATACGCGGCTCCCGTCAAGGCAAAAAGCACGACGGGCCGCGCCGCTGCGCGTCAACGCAGCCGATACGAGATCAGCGTCGAGAAGAAGCCCACCGTCCGGATGCGGCGCGGGGCGTAGCCGGGCGTCTCGTACTCGGTCGTGAAGACGATGCCGACGTAGTAGTCTTCAATCTGGGTGCGGTTGAGCAGCTCGGACGGCGAGTGCGCGGTCAGCATCTCGTCGACGGGGTCGCTGCCCCGCAGATGAGACAGGGCGCCGCTCTGGGCGGCGGCCTGCGCGACGGCGCGGCTCTGGAGCTTGGCCAGGTAGTCCGTCTGGGTGGGTTTCGTGGCGAACAGCGTGACGCCGATGCCGCCGGCGACCACGATGAAGAGGAAGCGGGCCATGGTCGTACCTCATAAGCTAAAGGCCTGTGGGCTTCGCCTCGGCTCGCCGCGCGGAGGGAGTCGCGCGAGGGGGGGGCGCTACGATACGGGCACCGGCGCTGCTGGGGCGGCGGCGATCCACCGCCGCAGAGCCCGCGTGCCCAGGTAGAAAAAAGGAGTATCGGCAGCCGCGATCCCGACCTTAAAGAGATACTGCCCCACGACGATGCCCCACCACGTGCCGGCGTCGAGGGGCGTCGTCTGGGCGTTGCCGTCGACCTCGGGCCAGAGCACGAGCGCGATGGTGACGACGAGCACCGTGTCTACGAGCTGGCTGAAGACCGTCGAGGCGTTGTTGCGCAACCAGAGATGCCGCCCGCGCGTGAGCCGCCGCCAGAACTCGAAGAGGTGGACGTCGACGAGCTGCGCCGCCAGGTACGCCACCATCGACCCGAAGACGATGCCGGGCAGCAGCCCGAAGACCATGTTGAACGCCTCGTCGGTCACCGGCGAACGGCTGTAGATGGGCGCCTGATTGGCGATCCACACGACGAGCGTCACGAAGACGCTCACCACGAAACCGACCTTGACGACGAGGCGGGCCCGCTCCCGCCCGTAGACTTCCGAGAGCAGATCGGTGACGAGGAACGTGACGGGGTAGGCGATGATGCCGCAGGAGAGCTCCTGCCCGAAGAGCACGAAGAACTTGCCGGCGATGGCGTTGGTCATCACCAGCGCACCGAGGAAGAGACCGGCCAGCAGCAGGTAGGCCCGCTCGTACCGCCCCGGCGCGCGCTCACGCAACGTCTCCATCGGCCCCCTACGGCGCTACACACGGTTGAGAAGACGAGCCTCGCAGCGCACGCCCCCGGGGCGAGCCGGGCGCCCGGTTATCCATCGGCGGCCTGGCTGGCGCGGAGGCGTTCCAGCAGGGTGATGAGGCGGGTGTGCTCCTCGGGGGAGAGCGGCCCGGTGATGCGCTCCTGCACGGCCTCGACGTCGTCCTGCATCCGCTCCAGCAACGCCAGCCCCTCCTCGGCGATGCCGACCTCGACGACGCGGCGGTCGTGCGTGGCGCGCTCGCGGCGGATGAGGCCGTTGCGTTCGAGCCGGTTGAGCAGGCGCGTCACGTCCGGCGTGCGGTCCAACAGACGCTCGCCGAGCTCGGAGCACGTCAGCGTCTCCGGATGGCTGCCGCGCAGGATCCGCAGGACGTTGTACTGGGCCGGCGTGATGCCGTAGGGCGCCATCGCGGCGGCCATCGCGCTCGTGATCCACGAGCTGGTCACCAGCACGTTCAGCATCGCCTCCTGCCCGGACGAGCGGAAGCGGTCCTGCTTGATCAACTCGGAGAGTTTCATGGCGCGGTACTGCGAGGGGCTCGTTACTTGTTATAACAGCAATAAACCGGCCCTCCCGCTCCACGTTCCTCCGGCCCGCGCGGCCGGAAGCCCTTCCGACACCTCGGGAGCGGCCCGGCGCGGAAACCCGCGCCCAGATCGCGCTTTAGAGCGGGTTCACTCCCTCGCCTTCTCCGCCCCGCGCGTTCGCATGGCCCCGCTCGCCCCCCGCTCCGCGCCCGCCGTCATGGAAGACCCCTCGACGCCCTCCGACTTCACGATCCACGTGGCCGGCCCCGAGCACTACGGCTACGCCGAGGCCGTCTGCCGGCTCATCGAGGACGCGGCCCAGGCGCGCGGCACGGGCATCGCCAAGCGCCAGCCCGCCTACGTCCGGGCCAAGATGGAGGAGGGCAAGGCCGTCATCGCGCTCTGGGGAGACCGCCTCGCCGGTTTCTGCTACATCGAGACGTGGGACCACGGCCGGTACGTGGCCAACTCCGGCCTGATCGTCGCGCCGGATTTCCGCAAGCGGGGCCTGGCGAAGCGGATCAAGCGCCGCGCCTTCGAGCTCTCGCGCGAGAAGTATCCGCAGGCCAAGCTCTTCGGGATCACCACCAGCCTGGCCGTGATGAAGATCAACACGGAGCTCGGCTACGAGCCCGTGACCTTCTCCGAGCTGACCACGGACGACGTCTTCTGGAAAGGATGCCAGAGCTGCCCCAACTACGACGTCCTCACGCGCACGAACCGCAAGCTCTGCCTCTGCACCGGCATGCTCTTCGACCCGAACGCGGAGCCGCCCGAGGACGGCGCGCAGGAGGGATGATGGCAGATCGCAGATCGATGGATTCAGCAGGGGCGACTCGGGCCCGCCCCCTTCTGCCCTCTGCACGCATCAGTCTGCCTTCTGCGATCCGGCGGCCGCGTTGTTCACCTCGCCTTCAGGACGCGAAACTCCTCGTGGAAGCCGTCGATGAGGAGGACGGGGTCCGGCACGAGGGCGGCGTCTGAGGCGGCGCCGACGAGGACCGTGCCGGCATAGCTGATGATGCTCACGCCGAGGCTGACCGTCCCGGCGCGCGGCACCCAGAACATTACGTTGCGGAGGCCCGCCCCGGCCAGGTGCAGCCGCTCGCGGGGGCCGGGCACGTTCGTCATCACCGCCGAGGTCTTGTCCCCCAGCAGCCGCACGAGCTCGTCCTGCAACACCTTCGGCCCGCTGCCGGCCAGCTGCAGGAGCCCGAGCACCACGGGCGCCTCGGCCGAGCGCTTGAGGCGTTCCATGCGGCGCTTCACCTCGGCCACGCGCGCGTGCGGATCGGCCATGCCCACGGGCAGCGACAGGAACACGAGCCCGAAGCGGTTGCCCAGCTCGTGCGCGCGGTCCAGCGGCCGGAGGTTGACCGGGATGGCGGCGCGGATCGTCACGTCGTCGGCCTCGCCGTCGTGGGCCAGCAGGTAGCGCCGCAGCGCCCCGGCGACGGCCGCCAGCAGGACGTCGTTGATCTTGGCCCGCTCGCGCTGCGCAATCGCCTTGACCACGTCCAGCGCGAGGGGCTCGGACCAGGCGGCGCGCTTCGTGGCGCTCAGCTCCCCCTTGAAGACGGTGTCAGAGTCCGACGGCATGAGCGCGAGCTTGCCGAGGGCGGCGCTGAGGCTGGCGCCCTGCTGCGCGCGCTTCGCGAGGTGGGCCGGGTTGAGCAGCAGCTCCATCCCCTCGTGGACGACGGCGCCGGCGGCCTCCACGGTCTTCGTCACGGGCCGGGTGAGGCGGGCCAGCAGCCCCCGCTCCCGCTTCTCGACCGCCCCGCCCCGCTCCGCCTCCTCGGCCTCGAAGTACTCGTCGGCCATCTGGATGAGGACGTGGATGAGCGCGATGCCGTCGCCGATGCAGTGGTGGAGGCGGGCGATGAGGGCGGAGCCGCCGCGGTAGCCCTCCACGAGGTGCATCTCCCAGGGCGGCTTGCCGAAGTCGAGCGGCATGTTCATCAGGTCGCTCACCAGGACTTCCAGCGCCCGGTGGTCGCCCGGCGGCGGGAGGGCGAGGCGGTGGACGTGACGGTCGAGATCGAAGTACGGATCGTCTTCCCAGTAGGGATCGCCCTCGCGGTCTCCGACGCGCTGGCGGAAGCGGTGGAAGCGCAGGAGCCGTTCTTCGAGCAGGCCCTTGAGCGCCGCGGCCGAGAGCCCGTCGCCGAAGGTGAGCACGCCCGTGATCATCATCAGGTTGGTGGGGCGCTCCATGCGCAGCCAGGCGGCATCGACGCCGGCCATCGGTTCACGCTCGGGCATAGCAGCGGGCTGAGGAAGGCGAGAAGATCGAACAAGAAGTAGGACGGAGGCGGGGCCTCGTTCATGTCATCCGGAGCGACGCCGAGGGATGACAGGGGAACAGCAGGCGGACACCGGCGCTCCCCCACCGGCGCTCCCCCTCCGCCCGTCGTCTTTCGCCCTAACATACGCCATTTCGCGCCGGGGAGTCTCGGACCAAATGCGGGCGCTGCGCATTGTAGCGTGCGCCCGGAAGCGCTTTGCGGCGCAGCAGTACCATCAGGGGATCGAGTGATGAGTGAACGGAACATCGGGCTGGCCTGTGCCGGCGGCGGCGTCGAAGGCGCCATCTTCGAGATCGGAGCGCTCTGCGCGCTCGACGAGGCGCTCGACGGCGCGCGGATGCACCGGCTCGGCGTCTACGTGGGCGTCAGCGCCGGCGCCCTCGTGGCGAGCTGCCTCGCCAACGGCATCCCGGCCCGCGATCTGAGCCGGGCCATCATCTCGCAGGCGGACGAGCCCGCGCTCAACATCACGCCGGAGACCCTCTTCGCGCCCGCCGTGGGCGAATACGCGCGGCGGCTGGCCCGGCTGCCCGGCGCCCTCGGCCGCTCGGCGCTGGCCTACCTCCGGAATCCGTGGGACCTCTCCCCCGTCGGCGCCCTGACGAACCTGGCCGAGGCCGTCCCCGTCGGGCTCTTCGACAACGCCCCGCTGGAGCGTCACCTCGCCACGATCTTCGCCGCCGAGGGCCGCACGAACGACTTCCGCACGCTGGAGGCCGTGCTGCGCGTGGTGGCGGTGAACGTCGACACCGCCGCGCTGGCCGTCTTCGGGGCCGAGGGGGCGGCGCACGTGCCCATCTCGAAGGCCGTGCAGGCCAGCACGGCCCTGCCCGGCCTCTACCTGCCCGTCGAAGTCGACGGCACCCGCTACATCGACGGCGTGGCGCGGCGGACGGTCCACGCGAGCGCCGCGCTCGACGCGGGGGCCGAGCTGCTGTTCTGCCTCAACCCGCTCGTGCCCGTCAGCGTCGACGCCGCCGGCGACGGCGCCGCCCCGCCGAGCCTCACCGAGCGGGGCCTCCCGACGGTCCTCTCGCAGGCGTTCCGCACGCTCGTCCACTCGCGCCGCGCCACGGGCTTCCGCAGCTACGAGCACCTCTACCCCGGGGCAGACATCGTCCTTATCGAGCCCACGCCCGAAGACTACCGCCGCATCTTCTCCAACCTCTTCAGCTTCTCCAACCGCCACGCGGTCTGCGAGTACGCCTACCAGGCGGTGCGCCGCCACCTGCACCGCCACGCGGACGCGCTTGCGCCCGTGCTGGCCCGCCACGGGCTGCGCCTGCGCCGCGCCGTGCTGGCCGACGAGACGCGGACGCTCTACGCGCCCCGCCCGGGCCACCCCGCCCTCCGCCGCGCCGCCGACGTGCTGGACGACCTGGGGCGCGTGCTCGACGACCTCTCGGCACGCCGCGCGGCCTGATGCCGCCGCCGGACCTCTTCCCCCCGCCGCAGCCAGGCCGCCGCCACGCGCATCTGGGGGTGAGAATCCGTACTTTTCGCTGCGAGACGCATCCCGGCCGGATGCCGGCGTGCCGCGCGCGCACTCACCACGATGTCTTCGCATGGACCTCGCGTTGCCCCCCTCCAGCAAGGCCAGACCCCCGTCCACGATCCAGCGGGTGTGGGAGTACAAGACGCTGCTGGGAAGCCTGATCGCCCGAGACATCAAGCTGCAATACCGGGGCGCCTTCCTCGGGCTGGTCTGGTCGCTGCTGAACCCGGTGCTGCTCGTGCTGGTGTACATGGTGGCCTTCAAGTTCGTCCTCCGGTTCCGGCTGGAGCACTATGCGCTGTGGCTGCTGACCGGCCTGCTGCACTGGCAGTTCTTCGCGACGGCCGCCATCACCTCGACGACGGCCCTCGTGGGCAACGCCAACCTGATCCACAACATCCACTTCCCGCGGATCATCCTGCCGCTGGCGGTGGTCGGCTCCCGGGGCGTGCATCTGCTCTTCTCCATCCTCGCCTACCTCCTGCTCTTCGTCCCGCTCGGCGGGGAGCTGTGGGCCGGGATGCTGCTGTATCCGCTCGTCCTGGGGCTACAGATCCTCTTCGTGACCGGCGTGGCGCTGAGCATCTCCATCCTGACGCTCTACTTCCGCGACCTGCGGCACCTGCTGGAGGTCGGCATCCCCATGCTGTTCTGGCTGACGCCGATCATCTACAACTTCGCGCAGATCCCCGAGTGGGCCCATCTCTGGTTCCGCCTCAACCCGATGGTGTCGTTCGTGATCTCGTACCAGGATCTCTTCTACCTCCACCAGGTGCCGGACCTCGCCAACTGGGGCTTCATGGCCTTCATGGCGGCCGGCTCGCTGGGGCTCGGGTTCGCCCTGTTCCGGCGCCTCAAACCCAGGCTGGAGGACTACCTATGAACCGGCCGCGCATCGAGCTTCACGGGGTGGGCAAGCAGTTCACGCTCCGCCACGACGCCACGACGACGCTCAAGGACGGCATCCTCCGGCTGTTCTCGCAGCGCCGTTTCAGAGACGAACGCGAGACGTTCTGGGCGCTCCGGGACGTCAGTCTGGCGGTGTACGACGGCGAGGTGGTGGGCATCCTGGGCGCCAACGGGGCCGGCAAGAGCACCCTGCTGCGCATCGTCGCCCAGACCATGACGCCCACCACCGGGCACGTGGCGGTCCGGGGGCGGGTGACGCCGCTGCTGAGCCTCGGGCTGGGGTTCCACCCGGAGCTGACGGGCCGGGAAAACATCTTCAACAACACCGCTTTCTATGGCCTGACGCGCGCGCAGACCGCCGCCATCTACGACGACGTCGTCGCGTTCTCCGAGCTGGAGCGGTTCATCGACACCCCGGTGAAAGGCTACTCTACGGGGATGCGGATGCGCCTGGGCTTCTCCATCGCCGTCCACCTCGACCCGGACATCCTGGTGATCGACGAGGTACTGTCTGCCGGAGACAAGGATTTCCGCACGAAGTCTCGGGCCAAGATGCTGGAGCTGCTTCAGAGCGGGAAGACGGTGCTGCTGACCTCGCACAACCTGGCGTTCATCGAGCAGGTATGCACCAAGGCGTTCCTGCTCCGGAAGGGCGTCCTCGAAGCGCAGGGGCCGGTGGCGGAGGTCATCGCGCGGTATCGATCCAGCACGCCGCCGGCGCCGGTTCACCCGGTCCCGGTGTAGCGGCGCGTCCGGAGGCGGGTGACGGCCAGCCAGGCGCGGTTGAGCTTGCCCGCGAGGTGCCCCACCAGCGGGATCCGGCTCTTGACGCCGTCGAGCGCCTGGTAGACGGGGCGGCCGAGGTAGCTGCTGCCGTAGAAGAGCAGCGCGCCGGGTGAGGGATGGAGCCGGAGGGACTGCCGGAAGAAGTGCCGCGCCTCGCCCGGGCGGTTGGCGCGCAGCGCGTTGCGCCCCATGATGTAGGCCAGCTTGGCCGGCCAGCGGCTGAAGGCGTGGGCGAACGGGATCTCGGGCAGCTCCATCTGCTCCTCCGCCACGGGCGATGGCCCCACGCCGCCCTTCGCGCGGGGGCCGTGGCTGAGGGCGCTCGCGTGCCACCGGTAGTAGTTCAGGTGGTGGGCCACGAAGACCAGGTCCGAGATCATCAGCATCTTCACCCACAGCAGCCAGTCGCCGCAGTAGCGCACCCACTCGTCGGCGTAGCCGGCCTCCTCATACGTGCGTTTGCGGAACAGGACCGCGCTCGCGTTCGGGATGGTGTTCTTGTAGAGGAGGTAGTTGTTGCACTCGTCCTTGCCGTTGTTGAAGAAGTTCTGCTTCCAGCGGGCGGGGTCCAGGTCTTCGGTATAATAATCGTACGATTCGATGATCTGGTCCTGGGCGTCCACCACCCAGGACTGGCAATAGACGAGGCCGGCGGTGGGGTGGGCCTCCAGCTCGGGCACGAGCCGTTCGAGGAAGTGCTCGTCGGCGTAGTCGTCGCTCTCGGCGATCCAGACGTACTCGCCCCGAGCCCGGCGCACGCCCTGGTTCCACTGCTTGCCCGGGATGCCGGTGTTGACGGCATTGACGAAGACGCGCACACGCGGGTCGGCGGCGAACGCCTCGATGACGGCGTGGCTGCCGTCGGTCGAGGCGTCGTCGAGGAGGATGACCTCGAAGTCCTGGTACGTCTGCCGGAGCACACTTTCCAGGCGTCGTCTCAGGAAAGGCGCGTGGTTGTAGTTGGGGATGATGACCGAAACGCTGGGGTCCTTCATGGTTGCGCCGCCCGAAACCTCTCTGCGCCCTCCAGGCTACATCACATGCTGCCACGCCTCCGGCCGGACGGCCGGGAGGCATCGTGCTCTCTGAACGGATAATATAGGGGGTGTTGTGCCGCCGCGCCAACCCGGCACGGGGCGGGGCCTCACGGCCCACCGGCCGGCGCACACTGCCGCCCGAGCCGGTCCGCCTGCGCGGTGAGGCCGCCGTGGGCGGGCCAGCGCCGGAGGGCGTCCTGCGCCTCGCGCAGCGCCTCGGGGCACCGGCCGAGCGTCTCCAGAATCCCGACGAGCCCCTCGCGATGGGCCGGCGCGTCCGGGGCCAGGCGTGCGGCCTGCCGGCTGTGGTGCAGCGCCGCGCCGAGCTGCCCCTGGCGCCGGTAGAGCCCGGCGAGGGCCTGATGTACGTTCGGCAGCGGCTGCCGGGCATGGCGGAGGGCGCCTTCGTACATCGCAGCGGCCGGGGCGTCCTGCCCCCCTTCCCGGTAGAGGCTGGCGAGGGTCATGTACACGGCGGTGTTGGTAGAGTCCCGGGCCAGGATGGCGCGATAGGCGCCGAGCGCCCCCTCCCGATCTCCCATCTCGGCATAGGTCTGCGCCAGCCCCTGCCGTGCCGGGATCGTCTCCGGCGCGATGCCGAGGGCCGCCTCGTAGGCCTCTACGGCCCGTGCGTAGCGCACGCGCCGGCCCTCGTCGGCGGCGGTCGCACGGGCCCAGAAGCGGTACAGCGCGGCCCGGGCGATCTGGTGCTCGGGCTCGTACGGATTACGCGCTACGGCGGCGTCCATCAGGCGTTCAGCCTCGCGGTAGAGGCCGTCACGCTCGGCGGACCCGGCAGGCCGGTACTGGGCCAGCCGGCCCAGGACGCGGGCGAACTCCAGCGTATGTGCCTCGTGCCCGGGGGCGAGGCCCAGGGCGCGGCGGTAGTGCGTCAGGGCCCGCTCCGGCCGCTCCTGCCCGATCGCCTGGCGGGCTGCCTGTACATGCTGGCTGGCCAAGACCGGGCGGAGATTGGTGGCGTAGACGGCGGCCCCGGCGGCACCGGCCACGGCCAGCGTCACCACCCCGTAGCGCCATCCGAGGCGCGCTCGCCACGGCCTCGCGCCGGCGCTGGCCACAGCGAGGCTCGCCGCGGCGACCCCGCAGTACACC
>JAWWAN010000032.1:0-13815 GCA_033721675.1 Rhodothermales bacterium
CAGGTCCAGGCTTCGCGGGGGCGCCAGCCTTCTTCCAGATACGCCCACGTGGTCCATTCCTTGCGCAGGCTCGTGCCGGGCTCGCTGACCGTGGTGGAGTAGGGCTGCGAGAGCATGTGGGCATCGTCCATACCCGGGTACGTCTGGTGGGCATACGCGTGGTCCGTCGTGCGCTGCTGGCCGTCGCCGGTCGCCTCGGTCAGCCGGGTCAGTTGCAGGTGGTCGGGGTCGGCATACTCGAAGGTGCGCGTCGCCGTCGTCGAGGCCGTGCCGCCGGGGTCGTGGGTGGTGATCGTCTCCGAGGCGAGATAGCTCCAGGCGGAGAGGACCTCGTAGCGCTTGAAATAATGCCCGCCCGTGCCCGGCTCGTTGGTGGGCTGGCCGACCAGGGCGATGGCGCGCGTCGAGCGGAACGTGGAGCCGGGCGGGGCGGGGTCGGCGTCGGCGTGGTAGTGCAGGAAGTCTTTGGCGACGAGCGTCGCGCCGCCGTCGGCGATCTGCGCCTCGCCGAGGGGGTGCCCGCGCTTGAAGTCGCGGCTCGTGCGGGCGGCGTAATCCCACACGTAGAGGTCGTCGAGCGGGTCGCCGGGGTCGTCGGCATCCGCGTGTTCCGGCAGGCGGGCCGTGGCGAAGGTGTGGACGGTCTCGCCGAAGGCCCCGCCGGAGCCCTGGCGGACGGTCACCTGCTCGTAGCCGAGGGGGCTGCCCTGCGTGAGCCCCAGCCCGCTGACCGGGCGGACGGAGCGGCGGAGCTGCGTGCAGAGGCCGTTTTCGAGCGAGAACGCCTCCGCGTAGAAGTAGCGCGGCTCGTAGGTCAGCACCCCGCTGGAGCGAGGGTTCTGGCCAGAATCCAGGTGCGTGTACTCGAACGTCTTGACCACGTCGGGGCCGCCGCGCCCGTCGGTCGTGCGGATCTCCTTGATCCGGAGCCCGCCGGCCGGCCGCTCCGTCGCGGGTTCCTGCTCGCGCCAGGATACCCGGGCAGCGATGCCGGAGCTGAGGCCCGTGGCGTTGTTCCGCACCTCGAGGGTGTACGCTCCGGCCTCCAGGGCGAGGTGTTCCGTCGTGACGTGGGGGGCACCCGGGAAGGGCGGCTGAAGGTGGAAGTCGCTGAACGTTGCCACCGGGGTGTTGCTGCCGTCGAGGAGGCGCGCGAACAGGCAGGCCTCCGGGTTGCAGTCGTTGCCCGGCGGGTGGGCTGCGTCGAGATCCCAGCGGATCCAGACCTCGACGGGTGCCGGGGCCGTGCCGCCGACGGTGAAGGGGCGGGTGTCCCTCGTGCCGTCCTCGGGCGCATGGGCCTGCTCGGAGCGGCGCCGAGGGCTCCATCGGTCGGCCACGGGGCTGGCGCCGACGTGGCCGTAGGCGTGCCGCTCGTAGGTGAACTGCGCCGCACCGCCGGTCGGGTAGGTGATCTCTGCCAGAGTACCCGCCGCAATCACCTCGGTAGAGGCCGGGCTCTTGTCGATGCCTCCGAAGTACTGGAAGGCGTAGCCGTCGTCGTAGAGCAGATCTGGGATGGATCCGCCCGCGTCGTTGCCGGCGGCGTTGTAGTAGCCCCAGTGGTCGACGTCGTTCGAGGAAGGCGGGGGCAGGGTGCCGGGGTGGTAGCTGAACGCGTAGGGGGGCAGCGAAGCCGATCCGTACCCGGATTCCTGGGCTGCGACGAGGTACAGGCGCTGGCCGTAGAGCGGCGCGTAGCTGAACTGGAACGCCCGGTAGACGGGGCCGGCGGCGTTTTCCTCGTGTACTGCGAAGCCATCGAGCTTGAACTCCTCCGGCGTCTGGTAGCCGCTCGCGCGGAGCGACGAGGTGAAGGCGACGGACTCCAGCGACGAGGTGATGCGCTCCAGGCGGATCGTCTCGACCCGCTCCACGTGCTGCGCCTCGCTCGCGCTCCCCTCGGCCCGGCACGCATCGAGGCCGGAGACCTTGCTGTAGTGGGGTTTGCGGTCGTGGACGATGGGGGTCGGGGTCGTGTAATCGAACGTGATGACCTCGTCGCGCGCGGGGGTGGCGATCTCCAGCAGGTACCAGCCGGAGACCGACGAGCACTGCGCACAGGGCGGGAGGAGGGCGGTGTCGTGGGTGTATTCCCGGGCCGCCGCGCCGGCGGCCTCGCCGAACCGGAAGGTCGTCCCGTCCTCCATCGTCAGCGTCCACCCCGGGATCCCCGTGAAGTTGTCCAGCAGCGTGGGCGCGTCGTATTCGATCGTGATCTTCTGGTGCGGCACCACGCGCACGGCACCGCTCGCGTCGAAGAAGAACTGCCCGGACCGCCCCGCGACGTTGAAGAAGAACTGGTCGGGCTCCGGGTCGGCCCGCTTCTGATCGACCTCGTAGGTGTAGTCGTCCCATTCCTGGCTGGAGAGCGGCGAGCCCTCCAAGAAGGTTTTCAGCGAGGCGTTGCTGGCGGCGTTCCAGAGGAAGTCATTGATGAGGGCGCCCGTCTCGAGATAGCCGTGCAGCCCGTCGTCCGGCAGGCCGCGCACGGTGCGGGTGATGACGCCGCCGGCGCTGAGGGCCCAGCCCGCTCCTACCCAGCCCGGGGTCTCCTCCACCTTGACGCCGGAGGCGTGATAGCTCAGGGTGATGGGCACGGAGAGCGTGCGGCCCCGCACGGTGTGCAGCGGGATGCTGATGCTGGGCGTGCCGGTATAGAGACCCACCGGCACGTCGCCGAACGTGCCCAGCGAGGCCGCCGTGGGGCTCGGCATGTCCACCCGGAGTGCGCCCACCTGCGCAGGGGCGGGAACGGGAAACGGGATGCAGACGGCGAGGAGCGCTGCCAGCAGGAAGGGCCGGCGGTAGGGGATGGAGGGCAGAGGCATCGCAGGGCGGCTTCGTGGTCGGGAGGGGCGGTGCATGGGTCAATCTGCCGCCGTCCGCCGCCGCCGTCATGAAGGGATGCTGAGCATCGGATACAGATTCGGACAGGAGTCGATGAGCCGCCGCCGGGGCGCCTTCAGCACGTCCTCATCGAGTGCTCATCGTGCGCTCATGTTCAGCCAGGGCAGGGGGGCGAGCTTGGGTACGGTCCGCGTCCTCCGCCTGCCCGCCGTGCCGATGTCTCCCGAAGCCGCTGCCGACTGGATCCCGCCGGACGTGCTGCATCAGCACGGGCTCGTGCTGCTCGGGGCCGAGGGGGACGTGCTGCGGGTGGGCGCAGCCGCGCCCCCGCCGCCGCTCCTGCTGCGGGATCTGGCCTTCATGACCGGCAAGACCATCGAGCCGGTCGAGCTGAGCCCCGACGCCCTCGCGGCGCGGCTGGACGAGAAAGCGCGGCGGGACGAGAAAGCGCGGCTGGGTGAGGGAGGCCGGGCGGTGCCGGCGAGCGCGGCGGGGCGGGCCACGCCCCCCCGAGCGGCCCCGGGGCGCGGGGCGGTCGTGCCGCAGGGGCCGGTCGTCCAGCAGGTGGACCGGCTCATCCAGCGGGCCATCGAGCAGGAAGCCAGCGACATCCACATCGAGCCCTACGAGGCCTTCTTCCGCGTCCGCTACCGGCTCGACGGCGTGCTCCACGCGGCCGACGAACTCTCGCTCCTCCAGCGCGACGCCCTCATCTCGCGCCTCAAGATCATGGCCGCGCTCGACATCGCCGAGCGCCGGCGGCCCCAGGACGGACGGATCCGCTATCCGCTCGCCGGCCGCACCATCGACCTGCGCGTCTCCACCCTCCCGACCGACTTCGGCGAGAAGGTCGTCCTGCGCATCCTCGACAAGCGACGCCTCCGCCTCGATCTCGACGCGCTCGGCTTCGACGCCGAGGCGCTGAAGACCTTTCGGCGGGCGATCCATCAGCCCTACGGCATCCTGCTCGTCTCCGGCCCGACGGGCAGCGGCAAGACGACCACGCTCTACGCCGCCCTCAACGAGATCAACACGGAGGCCGTCAACATCACGACGATCGAGGATCCCATCGAATACAACCTGCCCGGCATCAACCAGACGCACGTCCGGGCGGACATCGGGCTGACGTTCGCCCACGCGCTGCGCGCTTTTCTGCGGCAGGATCCGAACATCATCATGGTGGGCGAGATCCGGGACCGCGAGACGGCCGAGATCGCCATCCGGGCCGCGCTCACCGGCCATCTGGTGCTCTCCACCATCCACACGAACGACGCCGTGACGACCGTCACGCGCCTGGCGGACATGGGGGTCGAGCCGTTCCTCGTGGCCTCCTCGCTGCGGCTGGCTGTGGCGCAGCGGCTGGTGCGGCGCATCTGCCCGGACTGCAAGGAAGCCTGGCAACCCGAGCCCTCCGTGCGCGACGCGTTCGTCCGCGACGCGGTGCACATCTTCTACCGGGGGCGCGGCTGCGATGCCTGTAACGGGACGGGCTACCGGGGCCGGACGGCCCTCTTCGAGGTCGTCCCGATCAGCGAGCGGCTGGCCGGGCTGATCGCGCAGCGCGCCACGGCCTACGAACTCCGCCGCCAGGCCCGCGCCGACGGCGCGCGCGGCCTGCGCCAGGCCGCCATCGAGCGGATGCGCACGGGAGACACCACGGCCGCAGAGGTGCTCCGCGAGACGAGCCTGTAGCGCCCACCGCACCACACGACCCTGCCGAGGCCATGCCCGCGAAGATCACATATGATGGCTCTACCCCCGAGGCACCGCTCGTGGTGCCGCTGCGGCCCACGCCGGCCGAGCGGCGCGCGCTCGACGCCACGATCGCCGCGTTCGGGGCGGCCTGCGCGGTCGTGATGGACGCGGGCCGGGCGGCCGAGACGACGAGCAACGCCCTCCTGCATCGCCTCTGCTACCGCCGCCTCCGCAGCACCTACGGGCTGAACGCCAACCTCGCCATCCGGGGCATCGCGCGCGCCGCGCGGCGCCTGAAGCAGCCCCAGCCCGGCCGCGACGAGGCCCTGATCGACTACGACGCCCGCACGCTCCGCTTCGCCCGCGACGGCGCGGCGGTCAGCCTGGCGAGTCAGCACGGGCGGCTCGGGGCGGTCCGCGTGGACCTCGACTTCAGAGGCCGGCTCCGGCTCGGCACCGGGCGCCTCGTCAGGGCGACCCTCCGCCGCCTGCCGGGGTGCCGCTACGAGCTGATCGTCTGGCTCGCCGCGCCGCACGAGCACCCATCCGGGACGGCCCCATGAGTACGCGCAGAATGTATGGGCTTCGGGGGTACCTAGCCGCCGCCGGGATCGCGCTCCTCGGGGCGGGCGGGGCCGGGGCGGCGGCAGCCCAGGCCGCGCCAGACACGGCCGCCGCGCCCGTCGATACGCTGGCGGTGTTGCTCAAGGGATCGCTGTACGTGCACGAGCTGACGCCCGGCGCCGCGCCCCCGGCCCGCGCCCCGGAGACGAACGCCGCCCCAGACACTACGGAGAGCCTGCCGGAGGCGGCCAGGGCGCTGCTCACGATGCTCAACGTGAAGGACGCCGACCTGCGCGACGTCTTTCGGACCATCGCCCACGAGCACAGCATCAACCTGATGGTGGACAACCGCATCGAGCGCCGGGTGACGGTCCGGCTGGCCGCCCTCCCCGTGATCGAGGCGCTCCGGTTCCTGTGCATGCAGAACGGGCTCGCCCTCTCGCGTACCGGCCACATCTTTCGCATCGCGCCGAAGCCGGAGCCGCCGCCGGTGCCGGAGCCGCCGCCCCGCGTCGCGGTCCGCGAGGGCCTCCTGACGGTCGATCTGCGCGGCGACGATCTCGAACGGGTCGTGCGCCTCGTCGCGCAGCAGAGCGGGCAGAACATCATCGTCCGGCGCGGCGTGGGCGGCACGCTCACCGGCAGCCTCCGGGGCATCCCGCTCGAAGAAGGGCTGCGCGCCCTCGCGGCGACCAACGGGTTCGCGATCCGCCGGATCGACGGCATCTACCATATCGACCGGCTGGGGATGGACGCGGAGGGCGGCCCCGCCGCACGCGCCTTCTTCGTCGAGGCCCGCGACAGCCTCATCCACCTCGACGTCGTCGACGCGCCCATCGCCCACATCCTGCGCGAGATCGCGGCGCAGACGGACGCTGACCTGATCACCTACGACACGCCGGAGGAGCGCATCACGGCCAAGGCAGACAGCCTCACGCTGGAGGCGGCGCTGGATCTCCTGCTGCGGCGTACCCGCGCTACGTACCGGCGGGAGGGCGCCCGGTACTTCATCGGAGACCGTGAGACGAGTGGAATCGCAGACACGCGCCTGATCCGCCTCCATCATCTGCGTGCCGAGGCCGCGCTCGACCTGCTTCCTCCCCGGATCCGAGAGCACGCGACGCTCCAGGTGGTCCGCGAACACAATGGCCTGATGGTCACCGGCACGCGCGACGTCATCGTGGAGGTGGAGCACATCGTGCGTGAGGTGGACCACCCCACGCCCCAGATCCTGATCGAGGCGCTCGTGGTGGACTTCGAGGCCAATGACCTCTTCGAGTTCGGTCTGGGCTTCGGCCGCAACCGCGAGGAGGCTCTCGCCGCCCGTCGCGAAGGCTATCGGTTCGAGGGTGGGGCCACCGAGGACGCCGCCGGCCTGCAGATCGGCGGCAACGGGCACCAGGTCAACGACTTCCTCCGGGACTACGTCGACCCGCTGACGAACGGTCTCTTCGGCGTCCGCACGGTGGGGCGGCTGCCGTCCGATTTTTTCCTGCACATCCGGGCGCTCTCGGCCGAGGGCCGGGCCACCATCCGGAGCCGCCCGCAGATCGCCACGCTCAACGGGCACACGGCCAGTCTGAAGATCGGCACCACGCAGTATTACATCCTGCGCACCCAGACGCCCTATCAGAACCCGAACCAGGTGCTGCTCCAGAACACGCAGCGCTTCGAGAAGATCGAGGCGAACGTCGTGCTCGACATCACCCCCTGGGTGAGCGCCTCCGGCGAGATCACGGCCGACATCCGGCCCGAGTTCAGCATGCCCGTCGGCGAGTTCGACCCGGACGTCCCGCCGACGATCAACACGCGCGTGCTCGAATCGACCGTGCGCCTGCGCGATGGCGAGACGATCATCCTCGGTGGGCTGATCCAGGACGAGGAGCGGGCGCTGCACAACAAGGTGCCTGTGCTCGGGAGCATCCCGCTCCTGGGCCGGCTCTTCCGCAGCACGACCCGCGACAAGGTCAAGAGCGAGCTGGTCATCTTCCTCACGCCGCACGTCTTCTACGGCGACGCGCGCGACGAGGCGAAGTGGCAGCGGCTCCGCGAGGCGATGGACCTGAAGGGTCTGGACGACCGCAGCACGGCGCAGAAACTGAGGGACCGCCTGCGATGACACTCCCATTCCTCCACCCGAGCGCCGCCGCGCTGTACGTGGGCAAGCGCCGCCTCACCTGGGTCTCGGCGGTGCGGTGGCGGCACCGTCTGCACGCGCTCGCGCTCACGCACGAGCCGCTCGGGGACGGGGGCGCGGCGGCGGCGCTCGCGCGGCTCGTCGCGCGGGTGAGGCCGCCCCATCCCTACGTCGTCACGCACCTGGATGCATTGCACCTGCGGCACGCCGTGCTGCACGGGCCGGGCTTCGACGACGCCGCGGCGTTCGGCGCATGGCTCCAGGCCGAGGCTGCCCGCCTGCTTCCACCGCGCGCCGCGCCCGGCGACTTCGTCTCGCGTTGCCTGATCCTGGACGAGGAGGACGAGCAGGCCCGGTGCCTGCTGGTGCTGGCCAGCCGCAACGCCGTCGCGCAGCGCGTGGCGATGCTCGGCGGGGCGGGTCTGAAACCGCTCTGCCTCACGAGCACCAGCGCCGCGCTCAGCCAACTGCTCGGCCTGGCGGCGCACCGCACGGAGGCCCGTACGGCGCTGCTGCATCTGCGCACCCACGACGCCCTGCTGATGCACGCTGAGGAGGGACGGCTCGCGGCGATGACGCTGCTGCCCTGCAGCCCGGCGGAGACGGAGGCCGCGCTCCTGCTCGGCGAAGTCGCCGCGGTGCTGCCGGGGGGCGTGGGCTCGCTCTCCATCGTCGGCGAAGGCGCCGGCCGGCTGGCGGAGGCTGCACGCACGGCCGGAGGGCTCGGGGTGCCCGTGCGGCCGTTCGGGGCGGCGGCGCTTCCCCGGGTGCGTGGTCTGCCCGCCGACGAAGCGCCGGCCGCCGCGCTCGCGCTGTATGCCCTCTTCGCCGATGCCGCCGCGCTCAGTTTCCTCGACGAAGAGACCATCTACGAAGGGGTGCAGGCCATCGAGAAGCGAGAGGCGTTGCGGGCGAGCCTCGCACTCGGCAGCATCGTGGGCCTGTTGCTGCTGGCGCTGACCGCCGTGCATGCGGGGCTTGCCACGAGGCAGGCCGCGTCGTCTGCGGTGCTGAAGACACTCGCCGCCGAGGTCGAGGCGAGGGCGGCCACGCGTGCCGACGTCGCCCGGCTCGAACGCGAGCTTCGGCATGCCGAGCGCCTCGTAGCCGAGCGCACCGACGTGGCACGCCTGCTGGAGGCCGTCGGCCGTGCAGTCCCCGAAGCGCTCTGGCTGGATGCGGCGGCGCTGGAGGAGACGCCGGGCGCGGTGCAGCTCACCCTGCGCGGGGCCGCCTTGAGCGAGCGTGCGCTGGCGGTCTACCTGCACCGGCTCGAACGCGCGGCCTTCGGCGCGACCGTGCGCCTGCTCTACTCGGAAGCCGTGCCGGCGGTCTCCGCCTACCCGGGCGCCGCGCACGCTGACCGCCTGCTCACCCGCTTCGAGATCCGGCTGGACCTCCCCACGAAAACGGCCCGGTAGCCATGCACCCCCGCTCCGAATGGTTCGCTCACCACCGCTGGCGCGGGCTGGCCGCCGGCGTGGCCCTGCTCTGCGTCTACGGAGTGCTGGGCGAACTCGCGCCCCGGGCCGGAGCGGCCTATGCCGCCTACGGGGCGTGGCAGCGCCAGGAAGCGACGATTGCCTCCATGGCGCGGTGGGACGAAGAACGGCAGGCCCTGAGCCACCGGAAGCGAAGGCTGCAGCAGCGCTTCGCGGCGCTCTACGTGAGCCTGCCCCGGAGCGACCAGATGTCTACCCTCCTGCAGGTGCTGCAAGAGAGCGCCAGCGCAGCCGGGGTCGACGTGCGGCACGTGCGCCCCGCCGAACACGCCCGCTTCGCCACCTACGACGAGCTTCCGTTCGCGGTCGAGGTGACCGGGGATTTTCATGCGCTGGGCGCCTTCATCAACCGCATCGAGCAGTCGCCCTACGTGATCAAGCTCAAGGGCTTCGAGATCCGTCGTCCGGCGGTAGCCGCCCGCCTCCACGCCACGCTCTCGCTGAGCGTCATCGCCCTCCACGAGCAACGAGGCAGCGGATGAACCCGGCGCCGTCATCCCTCCGAAGCCGGCGCCCGCTCTTCTACGGGCTCCTCTGCGCGTGCATCGGCGTGTGGGGCTACGTGCTCCTGCTCGTGGCGCAGGGCATCAGCCAGGGAGGTATGCCCACCGACGTCCCGTCTCCGCCGGTGATCTCAGGCGACGCGCCGGCAGCGGGGCCGGCGCGCCCGAAGCCGGAGGCGACCTATCGCGCCGATTTCGCGGATCCCTTCGTCGTCCCCGAGGCCGTGCTGGCCCGGCCGGAGGCCCCCCGCCCCCGCGTCGTGGCGCGCGCGCCACCGGCACCGCCGCCGCCCCTTGCGCTCCTCGGCATCGTAGGCCGCACGGCGCTCCTGCGCGACGAGGCCGGGGCCACGTTCGTCGCGCGGGCCGGAGACCGGGTGGGCCGCACCCATCTGCTCCGTGTGGCGCCCGGCCACGTCGTGCTGCGGCACGAGGGGCGGAGGGTCACGCTGGCGTTGCGGCCATAGCGCGAAATACCGCCCGAATCACCCCTGGACGGGTACCCCACAACCAACGGAGAGCCGCCATGAAACGCCCCCATTTCCTCACTGCCCTTCGCGCGGAAGAAGGCTTCTCGATGACCGAGCTGATGGTCGTGCTCGTGATCATCGGCATCCTGACGCTCATCGCCCTGCCCCGCTTCATGGGCATGACGACGAAGGCCAAGGCCACCGAAGCCAAGATGCAGCTCCGCACGCTGCACGCGCTCATGCAGTCCTACTATTTCGAGCACGACCAGTACACGCCCGACCTCGCCCTCGTCGGCTTCGAGCAGGCCCCGACCGTCGAGGAGGGCGGCAATGCCCGCTACGTGATCACCATCGAGTCGGCCGAGGGGGCGCAGTTCATCGCGCTGGCGACGGCCGCCGTGGACTTCGACAAGGACGGCACGTTCAACGTCTGGGAGGTCGATCAGGCGGGGCGGATCCAGGAGCGCACGCCGGACTGAGCGGGCGTCCGGCTCAGGACCGGCGCGCCCCGTCGTCGCGCGCGACGGGGCGCGCCGGGTCGGTGATCCAGTGGCTCCACGAGCCGGGATAGAGGCGGGCGCCGCCGAGGCCGGCGTGGGCCATCGCGAGGAGGTCGTGCGCGGCCGTCACGCCGGAACCGCAGTAGACCGCCGCGCGCGCCGGCGGCACGCCGCCGAGCAGCTTCTCGAAGCGGCGGCGGAGCTGCTTCGGCGGGAGGAAGCGCCCGTCGTCGTCGAGGTTGGCGGCCCAGGGTGCGTTGACGGCGCCGGGGATGTGGCCGGCGACGGGGTCGATGGGTTCGTGCGCGCCCCGGTAGCGCTCTGCCGCGCGGGCGTCCAGGAGGCGGCACGAAGCGTCGGTGCGGAGGGCGTCTACGGCGTCGGCGTCGGCCACGCGGCGGGGGTCCGGGCGCGGGGTGAAGACGCGGGCCGGGCGCTGCTCCTCGCCGGCGCGCACCGGGTAGCCGGCCCGCTTCCAGGCGGGGAAACCGCCGTCGAGGACGGCGGCGGGGGGGTGGCCCAGCCAGTGCAGCATCCACCAGAGGCGGGCCGCGAAGGCCCCGCCGGCGTCGTCGTAGGCGACGACCTGCACGCCCGGCCCGATGCCCCATCCGCCCAGCGTGGCGGCCAGCGTGGCGGGGTCGGGCAGGGGATGGCGGCCCGTCGTGCCGGGCACGATGGGGCCGGAGAGGTCGGCGTCGAGGTGGGCGTAGACCGCGCCGGGGAGGTGGGCCTCGCGGTAGGCATGGCGGCCCCGGTCCGGGTCGCCGAGAGCGAAGCGGCAATCGACGACCGCCCAGTCGGGGTCCGCCAGGTAGGGCCGCAGCGTTTCCGGGGAGACGAGCGTGGTGTGGGGCATGGTGGTGCGCGTCGGAGCCAGGGAAGGAGGGCCGGCCATCGGGCCTGCCGACCTTCGACCCCTCGTGCCCCGAAACGATCCGAAAGGCCGGCCCGGCGGCGCTTGCCGTTCGGCAGCAGCCAACCTATCTTGCCGGAAACCGCCCGCCGCCACCCATCCTGCTCCCTTCCGATGGCTACTGAAGTTCCCACGCTCACACACGTAAACCCGCGTGGAGGCGTCCGCATGGTCGATGTCACCGAGAAGACCGCCACCAACCGGACGGCCGTGGCGGCCGGCCGGGTGCTCCTCGGCGCAGACGCGTTCCGGCGCGTCGTCGAGAACAAGGTGCGCAAGGGAGACGTGCTCGGCATCGCGCAGGTGGCCGGCATCATGGGGGCCAAGCAGACCAGCAAGCTCATCCCGCTCTGCCACGACGTCGCCGTCCGGGGCGTCGAGGTCGAGTTCACGATGAACGAGGAGGAGCACGCGGTCGAGGTCCGCGCCTATGCCAAGGCCACCGGCCCCACGGGCGTCGAGATGGAGGCACTCACGGCCGTCTCCATCGCCGCGCTGACCATCTACGACATGTGCAAGAGCGTCTCGAAAGAGATCTGCATCACCGACGTCCACCTGCTCGCCAAGACCGGCGGCCAGAGTGGCGACTACCGGAAAGGGCAGTGACCGGGGAGGCCGGCCCACGCGCCCGGCCCGCTTCTCGTGCTCCGCTCCGCGCTATCGGAACCAACTCGGGCTAGCCCATCATGGATGAGATCCTCGGCATCTCCAGCGTCCTGTTCATCATCCTGGCCGTCATCGGTCTGGTGATTCTCTTCTACGTGATCCCCGTGCGCCTGTGGATTACGGCCATCTTCTCCGGCGTGCGGCTGAAGCTCTTCCGCGACCTCGTGGGGATGCGCCTGCGGCAGGTGAAGCCGGACCAGATCGTCCGCCCGCTCATCACCGCGCACAAGGCCGGCATCGACGTAGACACGCCCAAGCTGGAGGCTCACTACCTGGCCGGCGGGCACGTGCAGCAGGTGGTCAACGCATTGATCTCGGCAGACAAAGCGAACATCGACCTGACCTTCGAGCGTGCCACCGCCATCGACCTCGCCGGGCGCGACGTGTTCGAGGCCGTGCAGGTGTCGGTCAACCCCAAAGTCATCGAGACGCCCCCCATCTCGGCCATCGCCAAAGACGGCATCCAGCTCCGTGCGATCGCCCGCGTGACGGTCCGCGCCAACATCGAGCGGCTCGTCGGCGGGGCCGGCGAGGAGACCATCATCGCGCGCGTCGGCGAAGGCATCGTCTCGACGATCGGCTCGGCCGCCTCGCACGCCGCCGTGCTCGAAAACCCGGACATCATCTCCAAGACGGTCCTCGCCAAGGGCCTCGACAGCGGCACCGCCTTCGAGATTCTCTCCATCGACATCGCGGACGTGGACGTGGGGGACAACATCGGCGCCAAGCTCCAGACGGACCAGGCCGAGGCGGACCTGCAGGTGGCGCGTGCCAAGGCCGAGGAGCGGCGCGCGGCCGCCGTCGCCCGCGAGCAGGAGATGCGCGCCCTCGTCCACGAGCGCCGCGCCGACGTCGTCCAGGCCGAGGCCGAGATCCCGATGGCGATGGCCGAGGCGTTCCGCAGCGGCAACCTCGGCGTGATGGACTACTACAACCTCCGCAACATCCAGGCAGACACGCAGATGCGCCGCGCCATCGGCGGCGGCGACGAGACCACCGGCGCCTCCGACGACACCTAGCGCCGACGGCCGCCGCGGACCCCCCAGTCCCGCCGCGCCTGCCTTTCGGACGGCGCGGCGTTTTTTTACCCTCTCCGTTCCTGTCTTCTCCGCCCTGAGCCCCATGACGGATCGCATCGCCCGGGTCACCGCCTTCGCCACGCTCGGCCTCGTCGGGGTCGCGAACGAGCTGGCGCGCGTCGCCGCCGGCGGCATCGACGGGGCGGACCCCGAGCTGGTGGCGGAGGAGACGCTGTGCCTGGCCGCCACCGCCACGGCCCGCGCCGCCGAGGTCGGCTTGCGCGAGGCCCCCGAGGCCGCCGCCGCCGTCGCCGCCGCCCTGCTCGACGTTCCGTTCACCTACCGGGACTACCTCGTCGGCGGGGCGATGATCACGCAGCAGGATCCGGGGTTGCGCGACGCCAGCCGCCAGGTCTACGACCGCCTCCGCCGCAAGCAGGCGTTCTACACCGTCCACCTGCCCCCCGGCCAGTTTCCGGGGGAGCGGGCGCTGACCGACAAGATGGGGCTGTGGATGGGCCGCATCAGCCCGCCGAAGCTGCCCGAGCCGCCCATGGACCGCCTGGACCGCCTCGGCTGCGTGCCGCTGTTGCTCACCCACCTCAAGCTCGTCCTCGCCTACGCCCGGCAGGAAGCCGCCGAAGCGTAGCGGGCCGCCCCCGTCCGCACACAAAAAAAGCCGCGCCATCCCTGCGGATGGCGCGGCGATTCTTTCGGCCCCCCGTGCGGGAGGCCCCGGCGTCAGCCCGAGGCGGCTCAGGCTTCGGTGTCGTAGGTGTAGCTCGTCTGGATGGTGCCGTCCGCCTTGTGGACGACGAGGCGGCTCGGGGCCTGGTTCGTGGCCACCTCGCGCCCGGCCTTGAGGGCCTCGTTCTTGGAGGTGTGCAGGCTCGTGGCGCGCTCGTTGCCTTCCTTCTGCACGGCCCAGCCGTCGTCCCGGGGGACGACGTGGTAGACGGCGCGGGCGCTGGTGTCCTCGGCCGTGTCCGTGGC
>JAWWAN010000033.1:0-13812 GCA_033721675.1 Rhodothermales bacterium
CCTGCTGGGCATTCATCATCTGGTTCATCAGGTCCGAGAGCATCAGCGCCAGCTCGTTGAGGTGCATCATCGCCGTCTTCTGCTGGCCGCTGGCCTGGCGGCTGGAGCGGTCGGCGAGTTCGCCGGTGGCGCTGCTCATCGCGCGCAGGGCATCGCCGGCCTGCTGCTGCACCGCCCGCGTCATCTGCGGGATGTCTTTGGCGAGCCGCTGGAGCGAGTCGCTGACGACGCTCAGGCCCTCGGAGAGTTCGACCTGCCGCTGGGCGTAGCTCCGCAGGTTGGGGCTGTCCGGCGCAGCGTTGGCGACCTCGGTGCGGAGCCCTTCCTGCTGCTGGGAGAGCGTCAGCACGTCGGAGAGGGCCTGGCGGAGGCCGGCCATGTTCATCTGCATCTGCTGGCCCTGCATGTTCTGCTGCATCTGCTGGAGCTGGCTCTGGAGCTGCTGGAGCTGCTGCTGCATCTGCTGCTGCTGCTGCTGGGCGGGCTGGAACTCCTGCTGGCGCAGCTGCTCGGCGTTCTCCTGCATCTGCTGCGGGAGCTGCTGCTGCTGGGTCTGCTGCTGGAGCTGTCGCATCTCCTGGTTGGGTGCGTTGCGCACGTCCTGCATCTTCTCCAGGATCTCCTGCATCTGCTCTTCCAGCGCTTTCATCTCCTCGGCGGTGCGCTCCTGCTCGCGCGCGAGCTCCTCGGCCCGTTCCTCCGGGTCTTCGCCGCTACGCTCGCCGTCCTGATTCTCGCTCTCCTGGTTCTCGCCCTGCTGCGATTCGCCCTCCTGGTTCTCGCCCTGCTGCGATTCGTCGCCCTCGTTCTCGCCGTCCGGGTCGCCCTCGTTCTCGCCGTCCGGGTCGCCCTCGTTCTCGCCATCCGGGTCGCCTTCGTTCTCGCCGTCCGGGTCGCCTTCGCGGTCCTCGCCGGCCTCGTCGTTCTGGAGGCGTTCGGTTTCGTCGGCGATCTTTTCCTCGCGTTCGGCCAGCTCCTCGGCGCGGCGGGCGGCCTCGTCCAGCTTCTGCTGCACCTGCAGGTTCTTCATCAGGTCGAGCGTGCGTTCGAGGCGCTGCTGGTACTGCTGCTCGTTGAACTGGAAGTTTTCGAGCGATTCCTGCATCTGCTCCATGTTGAGCTGCTGCATGGCCTCCTGGAGCTGCCGAAGGGCGTCCATCAGCTCGGGCGAGTTGATCTCCTCGGCCACGCGTTGGAGCTCGCGGTACTGTTCCAGCGTCTCCTCGCTGACGAGGTTGTTCTCCTCCATCTGCTCGGTCATCTGCTGGATCTGGCTCGACAGCTCGTCGACGCGCTGTTCGAGCTGCTGCTGGCGCTGCTGCACCTGTTCGAGCTGGCGCTTGTCCTCCCAGTCGCCCTCCTGCTTGCGGCGGAGCTCGTCGCGGAGCTGCTCGAACTGCTCGCGGATGGCGTCCGTCTCGTCGAGCATCTCTTCGAGGGCGTCTTCGGCCTGCTCCTGGGCGTCGTCGAGCTGTTCGTACTGCTCGGCGAGGGAGGCCAGCCGGAGGCGGTGCGTGGCGCTGCGGGCGGGCTTGAAGCCGGCCACGGCGTCGTTGTCCCTCACCTCCACGTAGTACTCGATGACGTCGCCCGGCACGGGGTCGAGGCCGGTGCCGTCGGTGACGAGCCAGTCGGCGTCGATCTCCTGGTCGAGCTGGCGGGGGTCCGGGGCGGGGAGGGGGCGGCTCTGGAAGTCGTCCATGACCTCCCCGAAGCGGCTCTCGGCGAGGCGGTAGAAGAGGCGCAGGCCGGAGAAGCCGAAGTCGTCGTGGATGCGCACGCGGATCGGCTGGCGCATCGACTCGTCGAGCTCGGCCACGGGCTCGGGCGCGAGGATGACGACGGACGGGTGGGCGTCTGCGACGAGGCGGAGCGTGTAGGTGATCGGGTCGTCGTTCTCGACGCCGCGCGTGGTGCGGAGGACGACCTGGTAGGTGTCGTCGCGGCGGAGCGTGAAGGCGCCCTCGGCGCGGTCCCCGTCGAGCCGGAGGGTGTCCATCCGGCCGTCGCCGAAGCGGAGGTAGGCGCCGTCGAGGTCGCGGCCGGCGACGGCCACGGCCACGCCGACGCGCGTGCCGGGCAGTGCCGTGACGTCGCCCACGTTGGGCACGAGCCGCTGCGGCGGGATGCCGGTGTAGCGGGGGAAGGTGAGGTGTACCTGGAGGTTGCGCACGAGCGGGCGCTCGGTGACCGTGGCGCGGTACCAGGCCGTCTCGACGGGCGCGGCGGCAGCGCGGTAGCGCAGCGAGCGCCGGACGTTGGGGAGGGTGTGGCGGAAGGCGCCGGTGGAGTCGGCCACGAGGCGGATCTCCTCGACGTGGTCCTCGCCCTCGTTGCTGAGGGCCAGCACGAGCGCGCCCGGCCCTTCCGGGCCCTCGGCCCGGATCACGATCTCCAGCGTCTCGCCCTTGACCAGGTCGACGTCGCCCGGTTCTACCGAGAGCGAGAAGGGGGCGGGCCGCTGGAAGTGCTCGCCGGGGGCCAGCAGCCGCCCGGAAGCGCCGAGGAACACCGAAGGCGCGGCGAGGAGGAACAGCAGCAGCCCCACGAGCGGGACGGACGCCAGCCGGCTCGCGCGCTTGGCCCGGTCGAACGTCTCGACCTGCTCGAATGGCACGCCGCGCACCTGCTCGCCCAGCATCCGGACGGCGCCGTCCAGCAGGGGCGCGGGCGCCTCGCTGCTGCGGCCGTCGACGAGGTCGAGCAGGTTCACCAGCCGGTCCGACACCTCGGGGTAGCGCGTCCCGATGCGGCGTGCGACGGCGGCCTCGGACGGCCCGCGCAGCACACCGGCCAGCCGCAGCGCGGGCAGCACGAGGAAGTAGCCGAGCAGCCCCAGGGCCACCACCCCGAAGGCGGCGAGCGCCAGGCGGCGCGGCCCGACCCCGAGCCAGAAGCCGGCCTCGACGGCTGCCAGCACCAGCCACAGCGCCGCGACGATGCCGAGGGTGAGGACGAGGCCGAACAGCAGCTCGGCCAGCGTGATGCGCCGGGTGACGGCGTGCAGCCGCTGCCGGATGACCTCTACCAGGGAACGGGTCTGCTCACTCATGCGGATGCGGGCCGGATGACCTCAAGAGACGGGCTGGATGCTCGCAGCGTGTACCCGTGCGCCCAAAACCGGGTTTCACGGGGCGGGCGAATGGGAGGGCCCCGCCGGGCATCAGATTATTGCATTCGCTTCACTTGGTTCTGGATAGCGGCTGGTTATTTTAGAAGACCCTGCCGTGCTGGCCCTGCTGCTCCGCGCCACGGGGGCCATGCGATGCGCCGCACTCGCCCACTCCTTCCGGTAAAACTCTGCGCTCCCGATGAGTTCGATGATCTCCATTATCCTCGGGGGCGGGGCCGGTACCCGCCTCTTTCCCCTCACCCGCGACCGCTCCAAGCCCGCCGTCCCGCTGGCCGGCAAGTACCGCCTCGTCGATGTGCCGGTCTCCAACTGCATCAACTCCAACCTCAACCGGATCTTCGTGCTGACCCAGTTCAACTCGGCCAGCCTCAACCGCCATATCGCCCGCGCCTACCGCTTCGACCGGTTCCGGAGCGGCTTCGTCTCGGTGCTGGCGGCCGAGCAGACCCCGGACTCCAAGAACTGGTTTCAGGGCACCGCCGACGCCGTCCGCCGCTCGCTCCCCCACATCGCCGGCTACCCGCACGAACACATCCTCATCCTCTCCGGCGATCAGCTCTACTCGATGGATTACCGGAAGCTGCTCGACCACCACACGGGGCACGGCGCCGACATCACGATCGCCACGATCCCCGTCCAGGCCGAGGAGGCGCCCGCCTTCGGCATCCTCAAGACCGATGCCGACGACGTCATCACCGAGTTCCACGAGAAGCCGCCGCTGGACCAGCTCGACGGCAAGGACAGCCCCGTCAGCGACGCCATGCGGGCGCAGGGGCGCATCTACCTTGCCTCGATGGGCATCTACATCTTCAACCGCGGCACCCTCCACGACCTGCTCGACGACAACCCGGACGAGCACGACTTCGGCCACCAGATCATCCCCCGGGCCATCGACGCGCTGCGCGTAGTCAGCTACCCGTTCACGGGCTACTGGAGCGACATCGGGACGATCCGCTCGTTCTTCGACGCGAATCTGATGCTGGCGCAGCGCGAGCCGCCCTTCACCGTCTACGACCCCGTCCGCCCGCTCTACACGAACGCCCGGATGCTCGCCCCCGCCAAGGTGCAGAGCTCCTACATCCAGGACTCGCTGATCTCCGAGGGCAGCGTCATCATCAACAGCCAGATCTCGAACTCGGTCATCGGCATCCGGTCTTTCATCGGCCACAACACGACGATCAAGAACGCCGTGCTGATGGGCGCCGACTACTACGGGTGGCACGCACCCGAGGAGCGGGAGCGCGACGAAGGCCCCCACTGGCCCGGCATCGACGAGGAGTCGTACATCGAGGGCGCCATTATCGACAAGAACGCGTCCGTCGGCAAGCGGTGCATCATCAAGAACCGGGACAGCATCCAGGAGGCCGACGGCGACAACTTCTACATCCGCGACGGCATCGTCGTCATCCCGAAGAACACGCGCGTCGAGGACGACACGATCATTTGAGCGCCATCGTGCACCTGAGCGCCATCTCGCAGGGTGAAAAACCGCCGAATTGGCGCGCCGGGCCGTGCACCGGCCTCGGCCGCGCAGGATATTGAAACGCTCGACGCAGAAGCCCCCGCAGAAACTTCTTCCAAGGATCGCATGAAGACGCCTCCCCGCCGCTGGTGGCCGCTGTTGCTGGCCGTGCTCGCCCTCGCCGGATGCCGCACCTACGGCGACTACGACAGCGAAGCGCTGACGTTGGCTGCCATCGGGGCGGCCAATGCCAGCTTCGCCGAGGAGCTGGAGCGCGCCCGCGCCGACCTCGCCACGCTGGAACAGCAGGCCGCAGCGGAGCCGCGCCTCGCCGAGGCGGCCGTCGCCTTCGCCGGCGTCGTGGCCGCCCACGAGCTGCTGCTGCTGGACCACACCCTGCTCGCCGAGGAAGCCGCCGACGACTGGGAGGGCGACTACCGGGCGCTGCACCGCGCCTACGGCGCCATCGTGACGGACGCGCAGGTGATCCGCGACCAGTACGCCCACGTGCTGGCGGCGGCCGCGCGGCAGGTGGCGGCCGCCCCGGGCGGGGAGGTGATGAACCGGAGCCGCTACCAGGTGGTGCCGCCGTACTACGAGGCCATCCGCTCGGCCAACTACCGGCTCTCGGTGACCGAGGTGCTGCGCCGCGCCGGGGCCGCGCCGGGCTACATCACCCCCAGCGAAGGCACCGTCCCCGATCCGCTCGCCCCGGCCGTCCCCGAGGCCGCCCCAGACACCCTGGGCACCGGGCGCTGACGGCCCGAGCACAGGCTCCCCGCGCAGGATGAACGACCGGTGCCGAGCTGCACCGGTCGTTTCTTTTGGACCCGCCGGAGCCGAAACATCGGTCCGCCGCCGGGTTATCACCGGCGCCCCGCTCTATCGTCTCTCGCACGTCCTCGCGTGATGGCTCGTCGTCTTCTTCTCGTTGCCGGATGGTGGCTGGCCGTGGCCGCCGCGGGTCCCGTGGTGCGTGCGCAGGCTCCGGGGGGCGACGCAGACTCGGTGATGCTCTCCTACGACCTCGAAGAGATCGTCGTGCAGAGCGGCGGGGTGCCGGTGCGGCCCGAGACGAGCACCGTGCAGCGCGTCTCCCTGGCCGAGCTGGCCCGTGCCGACGCCGCCTCGGTGGACCAGGTCGTGCGGCTCATCCCCGGCGCCCACATCCAGACCAACTCGCGCGGCGAGACGCTCGTCTACCTGCGCAATGCGGGCGAGCGGCAGGTGGCGCTCTTCTTCGACGGCGCCCTGCTCAACATCCCGTGGGATCACCGTTTCGACCTCGGCCTCGTGCCGGCGGGCGTCGTCGGGCGGATGACCGTGGCGAAGGGGGTGCCGTCCGTGCTCTACGGCACGAACGTTCTGGGCGGCGCGGTCAACCTGACGGCCCGCCGCCTCCCCGACGCCGGGAGCTATACCGAGGCCACCGGCATGGGGGGGGACCCCGCCGCCGCGCAGGCCCGCCTGACGCACCTCGGGCGCACCGAGCGTCTGGGCTACACCCTCTCGGCGGGCTACCACGAGCGCGACGGCGCCGCCCTGCCCGACGGCGCCGAGCTTCCGTTCAGCCAGCCCGGCGACGACCTCCGCACCAACACCGACGAGCGCCTCGTGAGCCTCTTCGGCCAGGCCACCTACGAGCTGGCGCCGGGCCGCCGCGTCGGCGTCTCCGTCCTCCACCTCGACGGTGAGAAGGGCGTGGCGCCGGAGAGCCATCTGGACCCCCAGGTGGCCCGGGTGCGGTTCTGGCGGTATCCCGAGTGGCGGACGACGATGGCGATCCTCTCGGGCCAGACGCTCCTCGGCGCCCGTGGCGGCCTTCTGCGGGGCGCGGCGTGGGTGAGCCGCTTCGGGCAGACCATCGACCAGTTCGGGTCCGTAGCGTACCGCGCGCCGGTAGCCCAGCAGGAGGACGAGGACCGCACCCTCGGCACCCGCCTGGTCTGGCTCCGGGGGCTCGGCGCGGGCGAGATCCGGCTGGCGCTCAACGCGCTCACGTCGGAGCATCGCCAGCGCGACACCGCGTTCGAAGGCACAGCAACCGCCGGGAGCGAGCAGCAGACCTTCCGGCAACACGTATGGAGCTTCGGGAGCGAGTACGAGTGGACGCCCAGCGAGGCGCTCGGCATCCTCGCTGGGGCCAGCCTGGACGGCATCGCCACCCCGGAGACGGGCGACAAGCCGCCGCGCGAGGCGCAGGCGGACGTCGGCGTCTCCACCGGGCTGCGCTATGCGCTCGCGCCGGGCTGGACGCTCCGGGCCGCCGCCGGGCGCAAGGTCCGGTTCCCGACGATGCGCGAGCTCTTCGGCGAGTCGCTCGGCCGGTTCCTCGTCAACCCGGATCTCCGCGCCGAGTCGTCCCTGCTGGCCGAGGGCGCGCTGGTACGCGAAGGCGAGCGCGCCAGCGGGGAGGCCGTGGTCTTCGTCAGCCGGACGTTCGATACCATCGATCAGCGCTCCGTGCGCCTCCCCGGCGAAGAGCGCCCGCGCCGCCAGCGCGTCAACCTCGACGGCAGCCGGGTGGTGGGCATCGAAGTCGCCGGGGCGGCCCGCCCCCGCGCCCGCCTGGCGCTCGACGGCAGCCTGACGGTGATGCGGGCGCGCGGCTTCGAGGACGGCACGACGCGTCGCCTCGCCGAGAAGCCGGCGGCCCTCGGCACGCTCACCGCCACGCAGACCTTCCGCAGCGGCTTCTCGGCTCTCCTCCAGACCGTCTACACCGGCGTCGCCTACAGCCCGGACGAGGACGACGTCCTCCAACGTCTGGACCCTTCGCTGGTCGTCAACGCGCGGGTGGGCTACCAGGTCGTCGGCCTCGGCCCGTTGGCCTCGGCACAGCTCTACGCCCGTGTGAACAACCTGGGCGATGCGGTCGTGCTTCCACAGCTCGGCCTCCCGGCGCCGGGCCGCGAGGTCCGCTTCGGCCTGGAGGTCTCGTTCTAGCCAGGCGGGGGGCGTCAGGCGCGGTAGTAGCTGACCGCGTGCGGCGGGGCGGCAAAGAGCGGCTTCGTGCGTGCCCAGGTGGAGCGGAAGAGCTCGCTATGGCGGTAGGCGTCGAGCGCGTCGGCGTCGGCCCAGTGGCTGTACGTGGTGAGGATGTTGGGGTAGCGGGCGTCGCGCCACAGCTCCAGGTGGGCGCAGCCCGCAGCGGCCCGGATCTTGGGCGAGGACTGCGCGAAGAGAGCGGCGAAGTCCTCCAGCGCATCGGGGCGGAACGTCATGCGGACGAGGCGGATGAGCACGGCGAGGGCCTTTGAGTGGGAGGGGCGGCATGGCGTAAGATACACCGTCATCCACGCCGCCGCCGGGTCAGCGCGCATCCGGGCCGCAGCTGTTGGCCAGCAGGTGCCGGCCGATGGCGCAGGAGAGGCAGCGCGCCTCGGTGCACCGGGTGCGGTAGAGCTGGTGGAGCCCCTGAACCGTGTAGGCGGTTCGGGCGCGTGTGCCGTGCGCCGCGAAGCGGCGGGTGACTTCATCGGAGGAGGCCGGGAGGGCGCGCAGCACGTCCAGCAGCGCGCCTTCGAGCAACAGGTCTGAGGCGTGCTCCGCCAGCAGCAGCAGGACGGGCACGACGGCATTGGCGATGAGCGCATCCCGCCGGGGGCGCCCGAGGGCAGGGTCGCGCGGGCGCGCAGGGCGATCCAGGCGCACGTGTGTCTGCCAGAACGAGCCCGGCACGGCGCGGAGCACCCGGCGAAGCGCAGGCACCGGCGCGGGGCTACAGGCGGCGTCCAACAGGCGCCCGATCGGGTCGCGGCGGAGCAGGGAATGGACGAGGACGACCCCCTGCGCCACGCGCAGCGGGGGGAAGTTGGCCGGCCGCAACCGGAAGAAGCGCCACGCGTCCGGATCCATCCGCTCGATAGCGTGGACGAGCCGGAGGCGCTGGTACCGGGCGCGCATCGCCATCACGGCATCGGCCGTGGCGCGGTCGGCGTCGAGCAGGCCGCCGGGTTCGGGCAGGAGGCCGGCGGTGCCCAGGTGCAGCGCTTCGAGGTCCCGCACGTCCTCGATGGTGCGCGCGATCGTCAGTGGGATCCGCCGGGCGAGGGCGGTCATGGGCTCGGCATTCTTGGCATAACCGAGCGCGGCGAAGAGGCGTTCGTGGAGCAGCGCCTCGGGGTCCGGCGTGCGGAGAAACTGCTCGGCGAGAGCCGCCCGCTTGTGGTCCATCCGCTCAGCAGCCAGCGCGTCGATCCACCCATCGCGGAGCGCAGCGGGCGCCGCCGCGAAGCCCGCCCCGCAGGGCAGGTCGTCCGCGTCCTGCGTATGGAACCGGTGCAGCAGCGTACGTAGCGGGGTGTCGAGAGCCGGGTAGAGCGCGGCTTCGGGCAGCCGGGTGCCGTCCTGGCGGAGCAGCGCGCCGGTCCACACATCGGTGTGCAAGGTCACGTGGAGGATGACGCCGTCGTAAGCGCGGTCTCGGTGGTGCGCGTGCGCGAACCAGTCCCCGGAGGTCGTGTGGATCTCGACGGCCCCCTCGTGCACCTCCCCATCGATGCGGATGCGGGCGTGCAGGAAGTCGGGGCCTTGATCGGTGTTGGGGCGGCCCGGGTCCAGCACCTCGATGGGGAGCCCGTCCGTGGTGGTCAGCGCGGCAGCGGTGTAGCGGCGGTGCTGCCACAGGTCATGGACGAAGGCTTCGGGCGGGCGGCGGGCGCCGGCGGGTTCGTGCACGGTGACCTCGAAGACCTCCTCCGAGGCGCCGTAGAAACGGGCGAGGGGCAGGGTAGGCATGGGACCAGCGAGGCGGCGTTCGACGGATGCGATGCCCTATAGACGGAGCACCGCGCCCATCGTAACGCCCCGTGCTGACATCCTTACTTCATCCGGACGAATCGCGTGGTCACGATGGCTCGGTCCGTCCGGATCCGCAGCAGGTAGACCCCGGCCTGCCATCCCGATACGTTGATCCTGGAGGCATGGGCCGCTGCGGTCCAGACGGAAGGGTTCGGCGCGGCGGGGGTGGTGACCGACGCCGGCTAGGGCCGCTGCAGCGCGTGTTCGAGCGTCTGCCTCAGCGACTCGGCAGAGGCGCCGGCCGCCTCGGCGAAGTCTTCCCCCCCCGAGGCATACAGGATCGAGCGGCTGCTGTTGACGAGCACGAGGCCGTCCGCCGTGGCGGCGGCGGCCAGGGCGGCCGGGTCGCCGCCCTGCGCGCCGATGCCGGGGATGAGGAAGGGGAGGGTGGGGCAGCGGCGGCGCAGCGCCCCGAGCGCGTCGCCGCTCGTGGCGCCGACGACGAGCCCCGCCGTGCCGGGCGCCTCGCCGTCCCACTGCGCCACGTGGCGGGCCACCCGCTCGTAGAGGCGCTCCTCGCCCACGTGCTGCTCCTGGAAGTCGGCCGCGCTCGGGTTGGAGGTGCGGGCCAGCACGAAGGCGCACCGCCCCGCGTAGTCGAGGAAGGGGCGGACGGCGTCGCGCCCCATGTAGGGGGCCACGGTGCAGGCGTCGAAGCCGAGCTGCTCGAAGAGGGCCTCGGCGTAGAAGCGGGCCGTGTTGCCGATGTCGCCGCGCTTGGCGTCGGCCACGGCGAGGGCGTCCGGGGGGAGGTGCTGCACGGTGCGTTCGAGCACGCCGTAGCCGTCGCGGCCGAGGGCTTCGTAGAAGGCGAAGTTGAGCTTGTAGGCACACGCGGCCGGCGCCGTCGCCTCGATGACGGCGGCGTTGAAGGCCACGACGGCGTCCGGCAGGGCGTGGCGGGCGAGCAGGTGCCGGGGCAGCCGGGCGGGGTCGGGGTCGAGCCCGACGCAGAGGGCGGAGCGGCGCTCGGCCTGGGCGGTACGCAGCCGGGGGATGAAGTCGGTCATCGAAGGCGAAGCGAGCGGATCAGGAGACGGCGGGGTACGAAGGTACGACGCGCCGGGCGAGAAGCGCACCCACGCTCCGGCACCGGCCGAGGCACCCTCCGCACGACCCTCGAAAAAACGCCCGCAGACCGCTATCTTTAGAGACGTACCGCTCACCCACCCGTCGCGTGCGCCATGGATACGACCGCCGAAGCGCCCCACAGCCCTTCCATGAGCATCCTGCAGGAGCCCAGCTTCAGCATCGGCATCGAGGAGGAATACCTGCTCGTAGACCGCGAGACGGGGGCGCTCATCGAGGAAGCCCCGCCGACGATGCTCGCCGAGTGCCAGACGCTGCTCGAAGGGCAGGTCACGCCGGAGTTCTTCCAGTCCCAGATCGAAGTCGGCACCCGGGTCTGCCAGACGCTCGACGACGCCCGGCGCGACCTCGCGCGGCTCCGCAAGGCGGTCTCGTACGTGGCCGAGCGGCACGGGCTGGCCATCATCGCCGCCAGCACGCATCCGCGCGGGCGGTGGGGGTCGCAGAAACACACCCAGAAAGAGCGCTACGCGATCCTCGCGCGCAACATGCAGGCGATCGCGAAGCGCATGGTCATCAGCGGCATGCACGTCCACGTCGGCATCGAGGACGACGACCTGCGGATCGACCTGATGAACCAGACCACCTACATCCTGCCGCACCTGCTCGCGCTCTCCACCTCGTCGCCGTTCTGGGAAGGGAGCAACACGGGCCTGCGCTCCTACCGGATCGCCGTCTGGAACGAGCTGCCGCGCACGGGCCTGCCCGAGCACTTCGAGAGCTACGGCGAGTACGAGCGCCACGTGCAGGTGCTGGTCGAGGCCGGCGTCATCGAAGACAGCACCAAGATCTGGTGGGACATCCGCCCGAGCCACCGCTTCCCGACGCTCGAGATGCGGATCTCCGACATCTGCACGCGCCTCGAAGACGGCATCTGCATCGCCGCGCTCTACCGCTGCTGGCTGCGGATGCTGTGGCGCCTGCGTACCCAGAACATGCGGTGGCGGGCCTACGCCAACCTGCTCATCGCCGAGAACCGCTGGCGCGCGCAACGCTACGGCTTCGACGAAGGCCTCATCGACTTCGGGCGCGGCTGCGTGGTCCCCTACGAAGAACTCCTGGACGAGCTCCTCAGCCTCATCGCCGAAGACGCCGAGCACTTCGGCTGCGTGGCCGAGGTGGAGCACGCCCGCACCATCCTCCAGCGCGGCACGAGCGCGCACTGGCAGGTGGAGACCTACCTGGACGCCTGCGAGCAGGGCGCCGAGCCGAAGGACGCCATCCGCGCCGTCGTCAACCGCCTCATCGAAGAAACCATGGCGGACGTGTAGGGGAAGAGGGAGGCGGGAGGGAAGAGCGGCTCTCCCCTCCTCCGGGCAGGTAAAAACTCTGTACAGGTGGAACAGCGCCGAGCGGCGCACGGTACCGCAGCGTGTCTGGGCTGGAAGCGCTTGCGGGAGAGAGCCGCGCCGGTCCGTCGCGTGCAGTGCCCGCCGCATCACCTGTGGGAGGCGGCGGCCTGTGCTTTCCATCGACCGCAGCAGATAGATACGGATTCCATGGCACGGAGCTTAAGCACCATCAAGGGCGTGTCCGAGAAGGACCGCAAGATGATCCAGGAGGCCGAAGCGATGCTCGGCCCCGAGCCCGAGGAGATGGGCTTCATCAAGAACCTCTTCTGGGGCCGCTTCCGCAGCGACCTCGTCTTCCCGTACCCCACCGAGAGCCCCGAAGAGCGCGCCAAGTGCGACGCCCTGCTGGCCGAGCTGGAGGACTACCTCAAGAACGAGCACCCGTCGGTGCAGATCGACCAGGAGGAGTTCATCCCCGAGTGGGCCATCGACCGCCTCTTCGAGCTGGGCGTCCTCGGCATGACGATCCCGGAGGAGTACGGCGGGCTGGGGCTGGGCGTGACCTCCTACAACCGCGTCCTCGAGCTCATCGGCACGTACTGCGGCTCCACCGCCGTCGTCGTCTCCGCCCATCAGTCCATCGGCTGCAAGGCGCTCATGCTCTTCGGCACGGAGGCGCAGAAGAACGAATACCTGCCCAAGGTGGCGCGCGAGTACCTGTCCGCGTTCTGCCTCTCCGAGCCCAACGTCGGGTCGGACGCCGCCGGCCAGGAGACGCGCTGCGTGTGGGACGAGGCCCAGCAGTGCTACGTCCTCAACGGCGAGAAGAAGTGGTCCACCTCCGGCGCCCTCGCCGGCATGTTCACCGTGATGGCGAAGCAGCGCGTCACGGACGCCCGGACGGGGGAGGAGAAGGACGTCGTCACGGCGCTCATCTGCACGCCGGACATGGAGGGCGTGGACATCTTCCAGAAGAACCGCTCCAAGACCGGCATCCGGGGCACGTGGCAGGCCCGCATCCGCTTCACGGACGTCAAGGTGCCCCGGGAGAACCTGCTCCACAAGGAGGGCAAGGGTCTGAACGTGGCGCTCACCTGCCTCAACTACGGGCGGTGCACGCTCTCGGCCGGCGTCACCGGGGCGGCCAAGCGCGCCATGGACCAGGGCGTCAAGTGGGTCCAGACGCGCTACCAGTTCGGGCGCCCGCTGGCCGAGTTCGAGCTCGTCCAGCAGCGCATCGCGCGGGCCGCGGCCTACACCTACGCGATGGATGCCATGCTCTACATGACCACGGGCATCCTGGACCGCCACGACCCGGACATCATGGTCGAGACGGCCGCCTGCAAGGTCTTCTGCTCCCACTTCGGCTGGGAAGTCATCGACGACATGATGCAGATCATGGGCGGTGAGGGCTACGTGACGGAGAACGAGTTCGAGCGCCTCTGGCGGGACAACCGCATCCACCGCATCGTGGAGGGCTCGAACGAGGTCATGGAGTCCTTCATCTTCGCCTACGGCGGCAAGCAGCTCGCCGAGCAGATGATCTCGATCCAGGAAGCCCTCGCGTGGGACGCCGACCAGGACGTGGCCTCGAACCTCGGCCGCATCCTCGGGAGCGCGACGAACGCCGAGCTGATGAAGCGGGCCATCCCCCTCGCCGCGCAGCTCTTCCTCGGCGTGATGCCGGCCGCCCCGGACGTCGACGGCCTGCACCCGTCGCTCGGCGCCTACGCAGACCGGCTGGCCGGGCTCGTCCAGAAGCACTCGCACTACGTCAAGCTCGTGAGCAAGTGGGAGGAGGAGAAGATCGTCACGCGGCAGGTCCAACAGGCCCGCCTCGCCGACAACGCGATCATGCTCTTCGGCCTCGCCTGCGCGCTCTCGAAGATGGACCGCCAGCTCCGCAGCGGCGAGCGCGGCCCCGCCTACGACCGCGACCGCGCCGCCTTCGCGCACCTGTTCGATCTCTTCGAGCTGGACATCCTGCGCAACCTCGGCGAGACGCGCACGAACGCGGACGACTCGATGCGGGA
>JAWWAN010000034.1:0-13642 GCA_033721675.1 Rhodothermales bacterium
CCAGCCACATCACCCTCGTGGGCGCCGAGATCGAGATGATCGACGTGTTGGAGCGGGAGCGTATCCTGAAGAACGCCATCGCCCACGCCCGACGCAAGTACGACTTCCTGGTCATCGACTGCCCGCCCTCGCTGGGGTTGCTCACGCTCAACTCCCTGACGGCGGCCGACTCCGTCTTGATCCCGGTACAGGCGGAGTACTTCGCTCTCGAAGGGCTGGGGCAGCTCTTGAACACGATCAAGATCGTGCGGCAGCACCTGAACCCGGAGCTGGAGATCGAGGGCGTGCTGCTGACCATGTTCGACACCCGGCTGCGGCTCTCCAACCAGGTGGCGGCCGAGGTCCGGCGCTACTTCGGCACCAAAGTCTTCCGGACGATCATCCAGCGCAACGTCCGCATCGCCGAGTCGCCGTCCTTCGGCAAGCCGGTGCTGCACTACGACGCCACGTCCATCGGCGCGCGCAACTACATTGCCCTCGCCCGTGAGATCCTGAAGAACAACCAGCGCTACCTGCAACACCACGAAGAAGTGAGCGAGCCGGCGGGGCCGCCGGTCAACGGCACGGCGCGTTCGCACCCGGAATCCTCCAGCACCGCCGCCAACGGCTTCACGATGTAGGACGGGCGGCTGCGCCGCCCGCCTTCCTGCCGACCGCCTTCCTGCCGACCGCTCCCACCCCCGGACTCCAGATTTCGCTTGCTCATGGGTAAGAAAGCCGCACTCGGACGAGGACTCAGCGCGCTGCTGCCGTCGCAGCCCGACGAAGGGGCCGAGACGCCGGACGCGGGGACGCCCGAGGCGCCCCCGAGCCGCCTCTACCGGTTCGAGGACCGCGTACGCCTGCTCGGGCGCGTGGCGGACATCGAGATCGACGCCATCAGCCCCAACCCCTACCAGCCGCGCAAGGACTTTGACGAGAAGGCCCTCGACGAGCTGGCGGCCTCGATCCGCACCCTGGGCATCATCCAGCCGATCACGGTGCGCGCCCTCGGCAGCGGGCGCTTCGAGGTCATCTCCGGCGAGCGCCGCCTGCGGGCCGCCCGCCGCGCCGGCCTCAAGCGCGTGCCGGCCTACGTGCGCGAGGCCGACACCGAGGAGCTGCTCGAGATGGCCCTCGTCGAGAACGTGCAGCGCGAGGAGCTCAACCCCGTCGAGATCGCCCTCGGCTACCACCGGCTGATGGAGGAGTGCGGGCTGACGCAGGAGCAGGTGGCGGACAAGGTGGGCAAGGGCCGCACGACGGTCGCCAACATGCTGCGGCTGCTCAAGCTGCCGCCGTCCGTGCAGGCCGCCCTCCGCGACGGCACGCTCTCCATCGGCCATGCCCGCGCGCTCATCCCCATCGACGACGAGGCCGAGCAGGCCCGCCTCCTGCGCGCGATCCGCGACGAGGAGCTGTCCGTGCGGCAGGTGGAAGAACGCGTCCGCGCCCTGCGCGCGCCCGAGGCGGCGGCGGCCGAGGAGGCGCCGGCCGAGGAGACGCCGGCCCTGCCGGAGCGCGAGGCGCTGCAGGTGCAGGACTTCACGAGCCGCCTCCGGGGTCGGTTCAGCACGCAGGTGCAGATCCGCCACCGCCCCGACGGCCGCGGGCGCATCGAGCTGGCCTATTACTCGCCCGAGGATCTGGAACGCCTGCTCGACCTGTTGCTCGACGCCCGCCCAGACGCCTGAGGCGCCGCCGGCGAAACCCGCGCCGCCGCCCCTCTTTTAACCCGCACCTCGACCCTTCGCGTCCGTCCTCTGCTCCCGCGCGTGGTGCCTGTGCTTCGTCGTTGCCGGTGGCTGTGCGCCGCCCTGCTCCTGTGCGCTGCCCTGCCGGCCCGTGCGCAGGTGCCAGACACCACGGCCGCCGAGGCCCTCCGCACGCCGCGCGGGGCGCTCTGGCGGGCCGCCGCGATCCCCGGATGGGGGCAGCGCTACAACCGCCAGACCTGGAAGATCCCCGTCGTCTACGCCGGCCTCGCCGGCCTGGGCGCGGGTGCACTCGCCCTCAACGCCGACTACCTGCGCTACCGCCACGCCTTCCTCTACAAGCGCAACCAGGAACTCGTCGAGCAGGGCCAGATCGACGAGAACCCGTGGCCGCAGTACGAGGAGGACTACCGCGCGCTGATCGCCGCCATCGCCGACGGCGCCGACGTCCCGGGCGCCACGCTGCGCACCCGCCGCGACGCCCTCCGCCGCAACCGTGACCTTTTCTACTTTGGGATCGGCTTATGGTACGGGCTCGCCGTGCTGGACGCGTACGTCAGTGCGCACCTGCTCGATTTCGACGTCGGCGAAGACCTCACGCTGCGGCTGGCGCCGGCCCCCGCCGGCCTCACCGCCACGCTGCGGCTCGGCCCCGGGCGCTAGCCGGAGGCAGCAAAGGCAGCGCAAAAACCCTATCTTGGCCCATTCACTCGTCTTCAGGCTCCCCCTCGTTCGGCGCCGGTAGCATGCCATGGCTCGGATCATCTACGCACTGAGCGGCCAGGGGCGCGGGCATACGTCTCGCGTCATGGCCATCTCGGACGCGCTCCGGCAGCGCGGCCACACGGTGCGCTTCTGCTGCGGCGGCACGGCGCGCGAGGTGCTCGAAGCCGCCGGCGAGCGGGTGGTGCCCGTTCCGGCCCTCCGGCAGGTGCTCCACGGCAACGAACTCCGCTTCTGGGCCACCGGCCTTGAGAACGCCCGCACCGTCGCTGCCCGCCCCGCCATCGTCGAGCGCCTGGCCGATGCCTTCCAGGCCTTCGCGCCGGACCTGCTGATCACCGACTTCGAGGCGTTCTCCCCGCGCGCGGCGGCCCGCATCGGGCTGCCCGTGCTCTCGTTCAACCACCAGCAGGTCCTCACCGAGACCGCCTACGACCTGTCTCCGCGCCGCTGGCTGCAGGCCCTGCTCGCCTTCGCCATCATCCGTATGATCGTGCCCAAAGACCCGGCGCACGTGCTGCTGACCTCCTTCTTCTTTCCGCCCCTGAAGCACCCCGAGCGCACCACGCTCGTCCCCCCCATCATCCGCCCCGCCGTGAAAGCGCTCACGCCCTCGACGGGCGAGCACGTGCTGGTGTATTACAACACCCCGGAAGGCACCCAGCACGTGCTCGACGCCCTCCGCGAGGTCGATGCCCGGTTCATCGTCTACAACTTCGACCCCCCGCCGGACGCGGCCCGCTACCCCAACATCGTCTTCAAACAGCCCTGCCTCGACGGCTTCCTCGCCGACCTCGCCAGCAGCCGCGCCGTCATCTGCACGGCCGGCTTCACTCTCATCAGCGAGGCGCTGTATCTGGGGAAGCCGTTGCTCGTAGTGCCCAACGGCGGCATCTTCGAGCAGACGCTCAACGCGATCTTCCTGAAGCGCGAGGGGCTCGGCGAGGCCGTCATGGAACGCGCCCTCACCGCCGACGACGTCGCCGCCTTCCTCGCCCGGCGCGACGCCTACGCGGCGCAGCTCGACGGGCGCCCCGCCTGCGGCAACGACGCCGCCGTGGCGTGCATCGAGGCCGTGCTGGCCCGCCACGCCGCCCCGCCGCCCGCCGCCGAGGCCCCGCTGCCTGCCTCCAACGGCGCGGTAGGCACCGGCCAAGAAATTGTGTAGAACCTCTTGAAAACCGCACCCTTAGGAGCCTAACGCCCCCTCCGCAGTAAGAGCGCCTTTTGTCCGGATCCGCCTGACCGATTCTCGCCCACTACCGGCTCGTTCGTCATGACCATGCCCGACTTCTATAACAAGCCCGGTTCCGGGGCCTCCGCCCCGCAACCGCCGGAAACGGACGTCCGGACGGAGCCGTCGCTCTTCGACAAGTGCCACGCGTTCTTCGCGCCGGAGGGGGAATATGCCGAAGTCAAGGCGGCGAATCTCTATCCGTACTTCCGCCCGCTGGAACGCAACGAGGGCACGCGCGCGATTGTCAACGGGAAGGAGATCATCATGGCCGGGTCCAACAACTACCTGGGCCTGACCTCGGACGACCGCGTCAAGGAGGCCGCGCGGCGCGCCATCGACCTCTACGGGACCGGCTGCACCGGCAGCCGCTTTCTCAACGGCACGCTCGACCTCCACATCGAGCTGGAGCACCGCCTGGCCGAGTTCATGGGCAAGGAGGCGTGCGTCCTCTTCTCGACGGGCTACATGACCAACATGGGCGTGCTCCAGGGCCTCACGTCCAACATCCGCCGGCTCTCGTCCTCGCGAGACATCATCTTCTCCGACAAGGACAACCACGCCTGCATCGTGGCCGGCACGCAGGTGAGCCTCGCCGAGACCTGGCGCTACCGCCACGACGACCTCCGCCACCTCCGCCGCCTCCTCGAAAAAGCCGCGGCCGAGCGCCCCGAGGCGGGCCTGCTCATCGCCACCGACGGCGTCTTCTCGATGAGCGGGCGCATCGCGCAGGTGCCGGGCCTCGTGGCCCTCGCCGAGGAGTTCGGCGCCGCCCTGATGCTGGACGACGCGCACGCCGTGGGCGTCATCGGGCCGGGCGGGCGCGGCTCCGCCGCCCACTTCGACCTCGCCCCGCAGGTCCACCTCATCACGGGCACCTTCTCCAAGAGCTTCGCCTCGCTCGGCGGCTTCTGCGTGGGCGACCAGGACGTGATCGACTACATCCGCCACAGCGCCGCCACGCACATCTACAGCGCCTCGATGCCGCCGGCCAACGTCGCCACGGTCCTCAAGTGCCTGGAGATCCTGCAGGCCGAGCCCGAGCGCCTCGAACGCCTGTGGCAGATCTCGGACTATATGCGCGAGGGCTTCCGCAACGCCGGCTTCAACGTGTGGGCCAGCCAGACGCCCATCATCCCGGTCGTCGTCGGAGACATGTACACGGCCTTCGAGTTCTGGACGGACCTGCTCGCCGAGGGCGTCTTCGTCAACGCCGTCGTCGAGCCCGCCGTGCCGCGCGGCCAGTGCCTGATGCGCACCTCCTACATGGCGACCCACACCGACGAGGAGCTGGACTTCATCCTCGAAGCCTTCCGCCGCGTGGGCAAGAAACACGGCGTGCTGCACGGGAATGGCACGGCATGACCGGGGCGCGGATTTGATCGTTGAACGTCGATCAAGGAGTTTCGAAGGCTGAATGGACTGTCTTTCATTTGATGGCCGAGACAGATCCTTCGACATTGGACGATCCTTGTTCGACACTCGACATTCGTCTTTTCGATGACCCCGGTTACCCCCCCCGCCGCCGTCACCGTCCGCCCCGTGGCGAGCCGCGCCGGCCTGAAGCGGTTCATCGAACTGCCCTATCGGCTCTACGAGGCCCATCCCTACTGGGTCCCCCCGCTGCGGCGGGACGTGGCGCACACGCTCGACCCGAGGAAGAACCCGTTCTTCGAGCACGGGCAGATCCAGCCGTTCCTGGCCGAAGACGCGGACGGGCGCGCCGTGGGGCGCATCGCCGCCGTCGTCAACGGGATGCATCTGAAGAAGTACGCGGACGGCGTGGGGTTCTTCGGCTTCTTCGAATGCGCCGAGGACGACCCGGCCGTAGCCGTCGCCCTGGTCGAGGCCGCCGCCGCGTGGCTGCGCGCGCAGGGGCTCGCGGCAATGCGCGGCCCGGCCAACCCGTCGCTCAACGACACCGCCGGCCTGCTCGTGGACGGGTTCGACCGCGAGCCGTCCGTGTTGATGCCCTACAACCCGCCGTTCTACCACACCCTGCTCGAAGGCGCCGGCTTCGCGCGCGTGATGACGATGTGGGCCTACTACGTCCACAAGAAGTACGTGGACGTCGCCCGGATGCGGCGCGGCGTCGGGCTCGTGCTGCGCCGCAACCCCGGCCTGACGGTCCGCACGCTGGACATGGGCCGGTTCGAGGAGGAGGCGCGCACTGTGCTCGACATCTACAACGAGGCGTGGTCCGGCAACTGGGGCCACGTGCCGATGACGGAGGCCGAGTTCACGAAGCTCGCCGCAGACCTCAAGCAGATCGTCGACCCGAGCATGGTGTTCTTCCTGGAGATGGAGGGCGAGCCGGTCGCGTTCTCGATCTGCCTGCCCAACCTCAACCAGGCGCTCAAGCACGTCCGCGACGGGCGCCTGCTGCCGACGGGTCTGGCCAAGCTGCTCGGCTACGCGAAGTTCGGCGGGATCTACGAGGTGCGGATGCCGCTGATGGGCGTGCGCACGGCCTATCACGGGCGCGGATTCGACGCCGTCCTCATCCTCCGCACCATCGAGGACGGCCCCGGCAACGGCTACGACGCCTGCGAGATGAGCTGGGTGCTGGACACCAACCAGGTGCTCAAGAACGCCCTCGGCACCTTCGGCGCCATCGTCGACAAGGAGTACGCCCTCTTCGAGAAGCCCCTCTGAGACGCCCGGCCGCCGTGGACCCCGCCCGCATCCGCTTCGTCTACTTCGACCTCGACGACACGCTGCTCGACCATCGCCGGGCCGAGCGGCGGGGGCTGGCCGACCTCTGCCGCGCCCACGGCGCGCACTTCAGCCGGGTGGCCGTGGACGCCGTGCAACAGACCTACCACGCGCACAGCGTCCCGCTCTGGAAGCAGTACGCCGCCGGCACGATCAGCAAGACCGACCTCCAGCGGCTTCGCTTCGAGCGCACGCTGAACGCGCTCGGCATCGCCGGCCTGGACGCCGACCGCCTCAACGCCGACTACCTGGAGCGCTATGCAGCCCATTGGCACTGGCCCGCGCCGGCCCGCCGCGCGTACCTCGCCGTGGAGAAGCGCCTCCCCGTCGGGTTGCTGACGAATGGCTTCGCGGAGGTGCAGCACGCCAAACTGGAGCGCTTCCCGGTGCTGCGCGAGCGGGCCGCGGCGGTGGTGATCAGCGAGGAGGTGGGCTACATGAAACCGCACCCGAAGATCTTCGCGCACGCCGCCAACGAGGCCAGCACGCCTCCCGAGACGATCCTCTACGTGGGCGATTCGCTGCACTCGGACGTCGAGGGAGCACTCGGGGCCGGGTGGCAGGCGGCGTGGTTCAGCGACGCGCCCGAGGCCCCGAACGGAGTCTTCCAGTTCACGCGCTGGAGTGCCCTGGAAGACTGGCTGCTGGGGTGACGCCGCGCCAGTGGCCCGGCCGCAAAAAAAAAAAGCCGCCCGCAGAAGCAGGCGGCTTTTAAAGAACCTCAACGCGAGGGCCTTTCGTCGATTCCGTCGACCGCCGAAGCAGTCGATGAGAACCGGCGGAAGGCCCGGCCTCTCAAGCCGAGCCGTCTCGATGCCGAAGCATCGCTCCGTCTCAGCAGGTCGGCATCCTCACCGCATGGGCGACGGGATTGGGTGCCGCGGGTTACCTGATTGATCGCTCGCACGTGCGAAGGCGCGTCGGTACCGGAGGCCTTCGCCCCGAAGGGTCGGAAAGCTCGGTGCCTCGGCACAACGTCCACCGCATCGCTCATCCCCCCGAAGGGGCACCAGCGCCACGGCTTCTGCCCCGGCTTGTCGCCGTCTCGCGATGCCGGCCGCCTTGGCGGCAGCCTGCACCTCGCTACGGCCTCCACGTTCCGCGTGCATGCCTTGCGGCGCGCACGCTTCTGCGCTTCCACCGGACAGCCACTCTTTCGCCCACGGCCTTTCGGCCACCGGCTACTCGGGCGTCTGTGTCGATCCGCTGCCTGGCCGCTCGGTGCGTGCGCCGGCACGATGGCCGGCGTCGCCGCCGTGCGCCCCCCACCTTCACGCTTGGTTGTCCACGCGTCCGTCCCACCGCCGAAGCGGTGCGCGGGTTCGTGTGAACGCGCTCAGGCGTCCGCCGGCCTCCCTCGTCGCAATCGCCGAAGCGGTTGCGGCAGGGCGCGCCGTGCGGGGCGCGGCATCTTCTTCGCAGTCCCGGCCGGAGCCGGCACCTGCGCGGGCGTGACCTCATGCAGCCCAGAGACTCAGTCGCGTCAAGGAACAGTGCCGTCGGAGCGCCCGCCCGGAGGCGGTATGCCGTCAGGCACTGGTCCCAGTATAGGGGGCGTTTATGCCCCTGTCAAGCTGGAGTAATCCACAAAGCATCAACAGGATATTCACAGATTCATCAACAGGCGGGCCGCGGAGGGGCGGCGGCGGGAGGAGCAAAAAGCCCGGCCCTTCGGAGCCGAGCTTTTTGTTGCCCATGATGCGTCTGCGACTGAGTCCCTTCGCCCGAAGGACGAAGGCCAGGCAGCACGAGGTCAGGGGTCAAGATAGGTATGCCGGTTCTGACGCGCAAGGGTTCAATAACGGTCCCTTGCGAAAAAAGGCGTTACCAGATCGTCGAGGCGTGTTACCGGCTGGTAATCCACCCTATTTCAATAACGGCAATATCGCCGGCTAGAACCCCAGGTGCCCGAGGAAGATATCGATCACGCGCGGCTCCAGCAGGAGGGTGAGCACCACCCCGCCCAGCGCCCCGCCCAGGTGCGCCTCGTGCGCGATGCCCCCCACCTGCCCCTGCTCCCTCGCCCGCTTCATCGCATAGATCGAACCGAACACGTAGCCGAAGGCGAAGACGATGGCGGGGATGGGCAGGGCGAAGAAGAGGTACAACATCTCGAAGGGGAAGAACATGCAGAAGGCGAACACGACCCCGCTGATGGCCCCGGAGGCCCCCACCGCGTTGTAGAAATCGTTGTCGCGCTGGTGCCAGAAGGTGAGCGCGTGCGCGGCCAGCTCGGAGCCGAAGTAGAGCGCCAGGAAGCCGACGGCCCCGAGGATCTGCTCCAGCAACGGACCGAAGAAGTACAGCGTGATCATGTTGAAGGCGAGGTGCGCCACCCCGGCGTGGACGAATCCAGCCGTGATGAAGCGGTAGTACTCGCCGCGCTCCCGGATGCGGACGGGCTGGAAGCCGAGCCGCTCGATCAGCGACGCGTCGGAATACAGCGCATAGCCGCTGACCAGGACGTTGATGAGCAGCAGCAGCAGCGTGACGGGCGCATCGGAGAAATCGAAGTTCATCGGCGAGCGGGGCTGGAGTGGTGACCGGCGAGGCTGGTCTACGAAGAAACGTCGTGGGGGTTCAACGCTCCGCCGCCGGCCCGGCCGCAACCGCATCGTTACCGGCACGCCGCCTGCAAATGTATATCTTTCGCTGCATCCCGGGAGGGCAGGGGCGCGGATCGGAGCGCCTTCGCTGCCTCCCTTGCCGCCGTCCCACAGGATTTCGTGCCCCTCGATGGATCCGGACCCGACCCACACCGCGCTGTTCTACCGCTTCGGAGCGGCCCTCGCCATCGGGCTACTCGTCGGTCTCCAGCGGGAATACGCCTACCGCCACGAGCCGAAGGACGACGAAGACGAAGAGCTGTTCGCCGGCGCGCGGACGTTCTCGCTCCTGGCGCTGCTCGGCTGCGGGGCCGCCTTCATCGCCGACCTGGCGGCCTCGCCGTGGGTCTTCGTGGCGATCCTGGTGCTGGCCGGCGGCCTGATCACGGCGGCCTACGTGGTAGAGGCGCGCGAGGGCAGCGCGGGGCTCACCACGGAGGTGGCGGCGCTGCTGACCGTGCTGGCCGGTGCGCTCTGCTTCTGGGATGCCCTCGGCATCGCGGCGGCGCTGGGCGTGGCGGTGACGGTGCTGCTGGCGCTCAAGCTCCAGACGCGCTCTCTGGTGCGCAACCTGGACCGCGAGGACGTCTACGCCACGCTCAAGTTCGCCGTCATCACGCTCATCATCCTGCCGGTGCTGCCGCGCGAGCCGATCGTGGAGACAGAGCCGTTCGAGGTGCTGGTGCCGTACAAGATCTGGCTGATGGTGGTCTTCATCTCCGGCATCAGCTTCCTCGGCTACATCCTGATCCAGCTCGTCGGGGCGCGGCGGGGCGTGGGGCTGACGGGCGTGCTGGGCGGGCTGGCCTCCAGCACGGCGGTCACGCTCACCTTCGCGCAACGCAGCCGCGATACGGAAGGGATGGCGCGGTCCTTCGGCCTCGCCATCCTGCTGGCCTGGAGCGTGATGTTCGTCCGCGTGATGGTGGAGGTTGCCGCCGTCAACCCCCCGCTCCTGAGCCGGGTGTGGCTGCCGATGACTGCCGCCACCGTGGTGAGTCTGGCCTACTGCGCCTACCTCTATCTCCGGCGCGAGCAGGATTCGGGCGCGGAGACGGGCGAGTTCACGAACCCGTTCGAGCTGGGGCCCGCGCTCACCTTCGGGGCGCTCTACGCCGTGATCCTGCTGGCCGCCAATGCCGCCCGCCTCTACTTCGGCGACGCCGGCGTCTACGCCTCCAGCATCGCTTCGGGGCTGGCGGACGTGGACGCGATCACGCTGTCCATGGCCGAGCTGAGCCGCAACGACGGCCTGGACCCGGCCACGGCCACGCGCGCCATCGTCCTGGCCGCCGCTTCCAACACGGTCGTCAAGGGCGGCATCGTGCTCACCACGGGCTCGAAGGCGCTCCGGAAGGTCCTCCTCCCCGGCCTCATCGCCACGCTCGCCACGGCCATCGGCGTCGTCTTCCTGGTCGGATGACGCGCGCGGCGCCGGTCGGCAGGTCGGCAGGTCTCTCCAGCCTCGGCCTGCGGCCTTCAGACCTGAAGACCTTAGACCCGTACCCTTTAGACCTGCGACCCCTCCACCATGAGCGACTCGAAGAGCTGCAGGCCGTCGGCGGAGCCCAGGACGGCCTCGGCGCAGCGCTCCGGGTGCGGCATCATCCCCAGCACGTTGCCCCGCTCGTTGACGATGCCGGCGATGTTGCGCGCAGATCCGTTGGGGTTGGCCTCCGGGACCACGGCGCCCTCCGCATCGCAGTAGCGGAAGACGACCTGCCCGTTCGCCTCCAGCCGGTCCAGCGTCTCCGCGTCGGCGAAGTAGCTGCCCTCCCCATGCGCGATGGGCACGCGGAGCACCTGGCCGGGGCCGAGCGTGGCCGTGAAGGGGGTCGCGGCGTTCTCGGTGCGGAGGTGGGTCCACGCACAGGCGAAGCGCAGCCGCTCGTTGCGGTGGAGCGCACCCGGCAACAGCCCACTCTCGCACAGGACCTGGAAGCCGTTGCAGATGCCCATCACCAGCCCCCCGTCGTTTGCGAAGCGCACGACGTCCTGCATGACGGGCGAGAACCGGGCGATGGCGCCGGCCCGCAGATAATCCCCGTAGGAGAATCCGCCGGGAACGATCACCACGTCTACGTCGCCCACGGTGGCCTCCTTGTGCCAGATGAAGCGGGCGTCTGCCCCGAGGACGTGCCGGGCGACGTGGTACGCGTCGTGGTCGCAGTTGGAACCGGGAAAGACGAGGACGCCGAAGGTCATGGGCGGGCGCAGCGAAAGACCGATGAGGAGGCAGGGTACACCGAAAGATACGGCGGCGGCCGGAGAGTCGGCGGGGGCCCGGATGAAATGCCGGCAAAAGCAAAGCCGGTGCGCCGCCCGAAGGCAGTGCACCGGCTTCCGCAGACGAACTACGGCACGGGTCCAACGCCTCAGTCGGCGTCCGTCTGCGGCGTCTCTTTCCTCAACTGCAGCTCGAGGACGATCGTGACGTCGTGGCTGACGACGAGGCCGCCGGCCTCCGTCAGGCGGTCCCAGGCGAGGCCATAGTCGAGCCGGTCGATGGTGGTGGAGGCCTCGAAACCGGCCCGCTCACTCTCCCCCATCGCCGCGACGCCCAGAAACTCGCCGTCGAACACGACCTCCTTCGTGGTGCCGCGGATCGTGAGGTCGCCGACGAGCTCGAAGCGATCGCCCTCGATGTTCTGGACACGCTTGCTCACGAACGTCATCGCGGGAAACTCGTCGGCCGCGAAGAAGTCGGCGGAGCGGAGGTGATTGTCCCGCCGCTCGTTCTCGGTGTCGATGCTGGCTACCTGCACGGTGGTCCGGGCCGAGAGCGTCGAGAGGTCGGCCGGGTCGAAGCGCACCGTGCCGTCATACTCCGAGAAGGCGCCCCGAACGGTGGAGATGCCGAGATGCTTGACCTTGAACCCGACGCGCGAGTGCGCCTGGTCGAGGCTCCAGGTGGCGACCTCCGAGAGGGTCGCTGAAGAAGCCGGGGTGGGGGCGGCGTCCTCGCGCGGGCCGGCGAACCCGGCGAGCACGGCACCCATCAAGAGCACGGAGGCGAACGCGAATAGAGATCGAGTCATCGTGCAGAGTCTCCTCTTAAGGTCGGTGGGAAGCAGGCGGGGGCCTGCTCGATCGGCCCCTTGGTACCACGCACCCAGATACTTGTTACAACAAGGAATGTAAAATTTTGCATGAAGGCGGCGGCCGGGCAGGCTCTCGAATCGAGATGGCCGGCGCGCGCTGAGACCCTTGACGAGACGAGGACCGCCCCCCGGCGCCCATTTTCCCCCTTCGGCGGGCAGGCACGATCCTTGTCCTCGGGCAGATCGCTCCTCGCGGCGCTGGGGAGTGGCGGATGCAATGATGACGAGCCCGGCGTGCGAAGAGCCTTCTTCCCTATCTCACCTTTCCATGAGGACCCGCATGTTCGCTCGATCTCTCTCTCTTCTCTGCACCGGTTTGTTCGCCCTGCTGCTCGCCACGGGCTGCGCGGAGGCTCCGACGGCGCCCGGGCTGGAGGCGGCGCCGGTGTTCGACGGCGAGACCGCCAGCAAGGGCGGCAAGGTGACGGCCCGCGCCACCGGCAGCGGCCACTTCAACGACGCCCGCTTCCCCGAGGAGGAGCTCCGCACCTTCTCGTTCAACGCGAAGCAGTTCGCCGACGGCTCGGCCAACGGCCAGTGGCAGCTCAACAACCGCAACTTCCCCATCCGCCTCCACGGCGAGGTCGAGTGTGTCTCGGTCTCCGGTAACGAAGCGTGGTTCGCCGGCACGACGACGAACTCGGACGACCCCGCCCAGGAAGGCACCATCCGGGGCTTCTACGTCGTAGACAACGGCGAGGGCGGCAAGGCCGCGCCGGACCAGATCTCGTTCGCCTTCGGGCTCAGCTCGGCCGACATCTGGTGTGACCTTCAGCCGCGCGTCGCCCTCAACGACGTCGAGAAAGGCAACGTGCAGGTGAAGTAACGACCAGCGGAGCCGCCCTACGCTTCCCACCTGTACTGCTTCCGGCGGCTCCCTGAGGCGCCCCCCGTGCTACTCCGACGGCATGGGGGGCGTCTCTCTTTTCGGGGCACGCGGCCCGGCTGGCGGCGGCAACCTTTTTCGCGGGATCCGATATACTCCCTCCGCCCGGCGCCGGGCCTGCCGCGTTGCCGCTCCTCTACCCCGCCCCGCTCCGATGATCCCGCGTGAGCTGTTCAGGAAGATCCGACGGATCGAGATCCGGACGAAGGGCCTCGTCAACAACGTCTTCGGGGGCGAGTACCACTCGGCGTTCAAAGGGCGCGGTATCGAGTTCTCCGAGGTCCGCCCCTACCAGATCGGAGACGACATCCGCTCCATCGACTGGAACGTCTCGGCGCGCTCGGGCGAGACGTACGTCAAGATCTTCGAAGAGGAGCGCGAGCAGACCCTCCTGCTGATCGTAGACATCTCCGGCTCGGAGGACTTCGGCACGCGCACGGCCTTCAAGCGCGAGCTCGCCGCCGAGATCTGCGCGGTCATCGGCTTCAGCGCCATCAAGAACAACGACAAGGTCGGGCTCGTGCTCTTCTCGGACCGCATCGAGCTGTTCGTCCCTCCGAAGAAGGGCCGGCGCCACGTGCTACGTCTCCTGCGCGACGTCTTTGCCCACGAGGCGGCCGGGCGCGGCACGGACGTCACGGCTGCGCTCGACCATGCCCTGCACGTGCTCCACCGCCGCTCCA
>JAWWAN010000035.1:0-13592 GCA_033721675.1 Rhodothermales bacterium
CCGTCATCGAAGGCGCCGACGACGTGAGCCAGGCCGCCGCCGAAGAGCTGTTCGAGCGCTTCGAGGTCACCGTCGAGCAGACCGGGCGGGGGCTGGAGATCCGAGGCGACTTCGACGGCGACTGGAGCTGGCGGCGGCGGCGGCACCTCCGCGTCGAGTTCGAGATCGTCGTGCCGCGCCGCTTCGACGTCACGCTGGAGACCGCCGGCGGCTCCGTCACCGTCGAGGACCTCGCGGGCCTGCTCGACGTGGACACCGCCGGCGGCTCCGTCACGGCCCGCCGCATCGACGGCGAGATCGACCTCGACACCGCCGGTGGCTCCATCACGGCGGAGCAGATCGGCGGCCCGGCGCACCTCGACACCGCCGGCGGATCCATCACCGCGCGCGAGATCGAAGGCGACCTCGACGCCGACACCGCCGGTGGTTCCATCACCGCCGAGCGCGTCCGAGGCGACGTCTCGGCCAGCACGTCCGGCGGCGCGATCCGCCTCGAGACGATCTATGGCACCGTCGATGCCGAGACCTCCGGGGGCTCCATCACGGCCGACATCGTCCAGCAGCCCTCCGGGCCGATGCGCCTCGAAACCTCCGGCGGGTCGATCACGCTGCATCTGTCCGAAGACACCCGCGCCGACCTCGACGCCCGGACCTCCGGCGGGCGCGTGCGGACGGACCTGCCGGTGGCCGTGCGCGGCGAGGTCTCGCGCCACCGCCTTCTGGGCACGCTCAACGGCGGCGGCCCCCTGCTGACGCTCCGCGCCGACGGCGGCGGCATCCGCATCTACCGGCGCTGAGGACGAACGCTCATCGTCTGGGCGCTCCGCAGCGCCTTCGCTGATCGATCTCGCTGATCGATCTCGCTGATCGAGACTGGAGCACGCCCCGGAGCACGCCCGCGCCGGGGCGTACTCCGTCAATCGACGGGTGGGACGTAGTAGGGGAAGCCGAGCCCGGGGTTCAGCGCGGCGTGGATCCGAGACAGGCGCCGGGGGTCATCCTCCCACCAGCCGTCTTTCCACGTGAGCGCGCCCTCCCTCGTGGCTGCCGCCATGGTCTGCATGTAGGCCGTCAGGTTCGTGTGGGAGACCCTGGGTTCGTCCTCGATGAAATAGTGGACCACCGGGCTCGCCAGCAGCCCCGCCGCCCCGCACTCGACGCCGTACCATTCCCCCTCGAACTCGAACACGGGGATCCAGGTGGGAGGCCAGCCCCCCCATGCCTCAGACGTGAGGGTTTCCCGCTCGGCCAGGGCGGCTTCGAGGGGCAGGAAGCGGTGGTACCAGATGAAGCGGTCCGTCTGCTCTCCATTCTTCCACCCCCACAGCGTGCGCAGCTCCAGCGGCAGCACGCAGCCGATTCGCGCTTCGAGCGCATCCAGCGCAGCGGCATCGGCCCCTTCGTGGAGGACGACCCCCGTGCCGTTCTCCCGGTGCCACGCCTCGATATCACGGAGGGCTTGGGTGAGGGCGTCCAGGCTCGCGGCGTCTTGTGCGCGGGCCCGGTGCGCGTCCGTGATAGCCTCTGGTTGATGTGGCACGTGCGATTCCGTGCAGGCGGAGAATACGAAGAGGGCGGTTCCGAGTAGAACGCACTTCATAAGATACCGGCCTCGCAGAGAGCCGTCTGTAGCTAACCGAGCAACGACCGGAGAAAGCAACGAGACGCCGGTGACACTTTCAAACCCGACCGGACGACCCTCGCTTGGGCACCTCGGCGCGGCGCGGCGTATAAGGCGTGTGCCCGGCGCGGCTGCCGGATGCATCCCCCTTCAGCCCGTACGCGCGATGTCCCAGCGAATTTTCTTTGCCTGCGTTCCCCTGCTCGCCCTGCTCCTCCTCGGCGGCTGTAGCGGCGATGGCCCCACCGGGCCGCTCGTGCCCGAGCCCTTCGAGCGTACGTTCGACTTCGAGAGCGACGCCGAGGGCTGGGCCGGCGACTTCGCGGACCTGCCCGCCGATGCGTCGTCCGACTTCTACGGCCTCGTCTTCGAGCACCGCCCCCTGCCGGCCGAGATCGGCAAGGCCGGCGCGGCGCTCTACCTGGCCGGAGACAACCATAGCGACGACCTGTTCATGTACGTCCGCCGCCGCCTCGACGGGCTGACGCCGAACACGACCTACACCGTGCACCTCCGGGCCGAGGTCGCCACGAATGCGCCCTCCGGCTGCTTCGGCATCGGCGGACCGCCGGGCGAGGGCGTCTATCTGCGGGCCGGCGCGGCGACCGCCGAGCCCCGCCCCGTCACCGAGTCCGACGGCTGGCGGCGCCTCAACGTGGACAAGGGCAACCAGGCGGCCGATGGCACGCAGGCGCTCGTCATCGATCACATCGCCAACGGCGACCCCTGCGAAGAGCCGGCGCGCTATCGCCTCCGGACCTTCGACACCCGCGAGGCCCGCACGCCGTCCGGCGCGCTGAAGCCGGCACTCACGGCGCGCTCGGACGCCGCCGGTGCCCTCTGGGTCTTCCTCGGCACGGATTCCGGCTTCGAGGGGCTGACGGCGATCTACATCGACGCCGTGACCGTGCGGCTGGAGCCCGTCTGAGGCGCCCCCGCGGCGGCACGCGAGCGCCGTGCGCCGTATGTTGCGCGTGCTATGACCTTCGACAACCGGATCGTCTGGATCACCGGCGCCTCGTCCGGCATCGGCGCGGCCCTGGCGCGCGCCTGGGCGGAGCAGGGCGCCCACCTCGTGCTCTCCGCACGGCGGCATGAGGCGCTGCACGCCGTCCGCGACGCCTGCGCGCACCCGGAGCGCCACCTCGTCCTGCCCCTCGATCTCACCGCGCCCGAGACGTTTCAGGACGCCGCCCGGCAGGTGCTCGGTCGGTACGGGCAGATCGACGTGCTCGTCCACAACGGCGGCATCAGCCAGCGCAGCCCCGCCGCCGAGACCGCTATCGAGGTCGATCGCCGCATCATGGAAGTCAACTTCTTCGGCGCAGTGGCGTTGACGAAGGCCGTGCTACCGTCGATGCTGGAGCGTGGCCGCGGGCACCTCGTCGTCATCAGCAGCCTCGTCGGAAAGTTCGGCACGCCGATGCGGTCTGCCTACGCGGCCTCGAAGCACGCCCTGCACGGCTTCTTCGGCTCGCTCCGGGCCGAAGTGCACGACGCCGGCCTCCGCGTGACGATCGTCTGCCCCGGCTACGTCCGCACCGACGTCTCCCGCAACGCGCTCCGCGGCGACGGGACGCGGCACGGCCGCATGGACGCCAACCAGGAGCACGGCCTGAACCCGGACCGGTGCGCGCACCGTATCCTCCGCGCCGTGGCGAAGGAGCGGGCCGAGGTCGTCATCGCGGGGACGGAGGGGCTGGCCGTCTACCTGAACCGATTTTTTCCCGGCCTCTTCCGGCGCGTCGTCCGGCGCGTCCGGCCCTCCTAGCGCACGGAATCGGAAAAAAACCGTTGGGGCACGGCGACGGAACGGGATCGTAATGCCCCTCTCGAAACTGCGGCCCCACGGCAGGCGCACAAGAACCTGCCGCCGCCGGACGGGCTGCCACACCCGCCGTCTGCATCGCTGCAACACGATCCCCCGGGAGAGGGACTTCTCGATGCCATCCGACCCCCCGACGACCCGCCTCACCGCCGACCTCACCCCGCCGCTGCCCGACGTGAGCGCAGAGGAGGAATGGGCGAGCGCCCTGACCCACGGCGCCGGCCTGGTGCTGAGCCTCGCCGGGGTGCTGGTGCTGCTGGCGGTGGCGGTGGCGCGCGGCGAGGTGACGCACGTGGTGGGCAGCGCCATCTTCGGCGGCACCCTCGTCTTCATGTACACCGCCTCGACGCTCTACCACAGCATCGACGCGCCCCGCCTGAAGCGGGTCTGGTGGATGATCGACCACATCGCCATCTACCTGCTCATCGCCGGCACCTACACGCCGTTCGTGCTGCTCTACTACGACGGCGGCCTCGCCTGGACCGTGCTGTGCCTGGTGTGGGGCATCGCGCTGGCCGGGACGGTCTTCAAGCTCTTCTTCACCGGGCGCTTCGAGCGGCTCTCGGTGGCGCTCTACCTCGCGATGGGCTGGCTGCTGGTGCCCTTCGCCGGCCCCCTCCTGACGGCCGCCCCGCCGGGCTGCGTGCTCCTGCTGGCTGCCGGTGGGCTCTGCTACACGGGCGGCGTCATCTTCTTCGCCTGGAACACGCTGCGCTACAACCACGCGATCTGGCACCTCTTCGTACTGGGCGGCAGCGTGTGCCACTACCTCGCCCTCTTGCTGTACCTCTGACGCCGTCGGCAGATGCCGCCCCGGCCGTCCGCCAACTGTCCGTCAGCGAACAGCCGGTGTAGCGAGGTGAACACCAGCGCGCGCGCCGCGGCCCTCCGCGTGGCCTGGATCCGCGAAAACACGCCGCTGGCCCTGCATCCGGCGAGGGCGTGCGGGATGCGGCATCGCTTTTGAGTCGGGACGGGAGACGCTCACCCACGCGCCCCCTCCCGGCATGCTCAAGAACTACCTCAAGATCGCCCTGCGGACGCTCACCCGGCAGAAGCTCTACGCGGCGATCAACGTCCTCAGCCTCGCCATCGGGCTCGCGTGCTGCGCGCTGATCCTGCTCTACGTGCGGCACGAGACGACGGCCGACGGCTTCCACGACCGAGCGGACCGCATCTTCCGGGTCTACCGCGTCGAGCAGCGGACGGACGGCACCACCAAGCGCTCGGCGGGCGTGCCGACGCCCCTCGGCCCGGCCCTCGCCGCCGACCTCCCCGGCGTGGAGCGCGCCGTCCGCCTCCGGCGCGGCTCGGCGCAGGTGCACCGCCCCGGCGACGGCGCCGTCTTCAGCGAGACCGTCCTGTTCAGCGACCCCGGCTTCTTCGCGCTCTTCTCGTTCCCGCTGGCCGCAGGGCAGACCGCGCCGGATCCGCTCGCGGCCGGGCAGCAGGTGGTGCTCAGCGAAGCCATGGCGCGCAAGTACTTCGGCGCGGAGGACGCGGTGGGGCAGCCCCTCACGGTGCGGCTCGGCGAGACGCCGCAGGACTTCACCGTCGCCGGCGTGGCGGCGGCACCCCCAGCCAACTCCAGCATCACGTTCGACGTGCTCGTGCCCTTCGCTCAGTGGCCGGGCTATGCCGAGCAGGCCGAGCGCTGGACTGCCTTCAACGCGGCCACCTACCTGCTCCTCCAGCCCGACGCCGACGCCGGTGCCGTGGGGGCACGCCTCGCGGGCCTCGTGCCGCATTACTTCGCCGAGGCCATCGCCGAGGCCCAGGAGCGCGGCTGGTGGCGCTCCTCCGAAGACGCCTTCCAGCTCCGGCTGCAGGCCCTCCCCGACGTCCACTTCGCGACGGGCTTCACGAACATGGTGGCGGCCACACGCGACCCCGAGGGGCTCTACCTGCTCGGCGGCATCGCGCTCGTGGTGCTCCTGCTGGCCTGCGTCAACGCCATGACGCTGGCGGCCGGCCGGGCCGGGCGCCGCGCGCAGGAGATCGGGGTGCGCAAGACGATGGGCGCGCACCGCATGCAGCTGGCCCGCCAGTTCTGGGGCGAGGCGCTCCTGCTGAGCGTCTTCGCGCTCGCCCTCGGCCTCGTCCTCGCCGAGGCGCTGCTGCCCCTTTTCAGCGAGCTGGCCGGCACCCGCCTCGCCTTCCACTTCGGCGACGTGCCGTTCCTGCTCGGCCTCGGCGCCGTCGTCCTCGTCAGCAGCCTCATCGCCGGCAGCTATCCGGCCCTCGTGCTCTCCGCCTTCCGCCCCGCCGACGTGCTGAAGGGGGAAGTGCGCTTCCGCCGGGGGCTCACCGTCACCCGCGCCCTCGTGGTGTTCCAGTTCGTCGTCTCCATCGGCATGATCGCGGGTACGCTCGTGATGTACGACCAGCTCGACTACCTGACCTCCAAGAACCTGGGCTTCGCCGGCGAAGAGGTCATCGTGCTGGACCTGAACGCGCGGCAGACCGACGAAGACCCGTTACTGGCGCGCCTCCACCAGCGCCTCGCCGGGCACCCGGACGTCGTGGCGGTCTCGGGGGCGTCCTACGCCTTCGGAGACGGCTGGGCGCGGATGACACTCAACCAGGACGGCCGCCAGCACATCGCCTACCGTACCCGCGTCGAGCCCTCCTACCTCGAAACGCTCGGGATGGACCTCGTGGCGGGGCGCAACCTCTCGGCGGAGCTGGAGACGGACCGCGAGCACGCCGTCCTGATCAACGAGACGATGGCCCGCGAGCTGGGCTGGGACGACCCCGTCGGGCAGACCCTGCCGGAGCACGACGACGTCGAGATCGTCGGGGTGGTGGCGGACTACCACTTCCAGTCGCTCCACAACCGGATCGCGCCGGTCTTCCTGCACCTGAGCCCGAGCCTCGACGCCTACACGGTCGCCCTCGTGCGGGTGCGCACGGAGAAGGTGGCCGAGACGCTCGCGTTCCTGCGCGAGACGTGGAGCGCGGTGGCCCCGGGCCAGCCCTTTGCCTACGAGTTCCTCGACCAGCGGCTGGACGCCCTCTACGCGGCCGAGGTCCGGTGGAGCCGCATCGTGCAGACCGCCGCCCTCTTCGCCATCCTGATCGCCTGCCTCGGGCTCTTCGGCCTGGCGACGCTGAGCGTGGGCCGCCGGACCAAGGAGATCGGCATCCGCAAGATCCTCGGCGCCAGCGTGCCGGCCCTCGCCCTGCTCCTCTCCCGAGACTTCGCCGCCCTCGTCGGCCTCGCCTTCGTGCTCGCGTGCCCCCTGGCCTACCTGGCCGTAGACCGCTGGCTCGACGGCTTCGCCTACCACACGGCGCCGACGGCCGGCGCCTTCCTGCTGGCCGGCGCCCTCGCCCTCGCCGTAGCGCTCATCACGGTCTCTTACCAGGCCGTCCGTGCCGCCCTCGCCGACCCCGTCGACAGCCTCCGCTACGAGTAGCTGGCCCCCGAGCCCTTCAGAACCCATCCGACGACGCGACGATGCTCCGAAGCTATCTCACCCTTGCCCTGCGGACGCTATGGAAAGAAAAGGGGTACGCGTTCATCAACGTCTTCGGCCTGGCCGTCGGCATCGCGTTCTGCGCCCTGATCTTCCTCTACCTGCGGCATGAGTGGAGCTACGACGCGTTCCACGACGCCGCCGACCGCCTCGTACGCGTGCATCGCGTCTCGTTCGCGCCGGACGGCACCGTGCGCGACACCGATACGAGCCTGCCCTTCCCCGCCGGCCCCGCCTTCCTGGCCGACCTGCCGGAGGTCGAGCAGTACGTGCGGTTCTACCGCATGGAACAGCTCGTGCGGCGCGCCGACCGGGCATTCGACCAGCAGGTCTTCTACACCGACCCTCAGGTCTTCGACGTCTTCTCGTTCCCGCTCGTCCAGGGCGACCCCGCCTCGGCGCTGGCGGACCCGAGCGGCGCCGTGCTGACCGAGACCACGGCCCGGACTTTCTTCGGCGACGTCGATCCGATGGGGCAGCGCCTCACGGTGCGCACCGGCCAGACCGACCACGACGTCGTCGTCACCGGCGTCATGGCGGACATTCCGAGCACCTCCAGCCTGCAGTTCGACGTGCTGCTGCCGCTCGAGCGCCTGCTCGGCACCGTGCCGTACTTCGCCGAGCGGCGCGCGCGCTGGACGTCGTCCGCCTTCAAGACCTACCTGCTCCTGCGGGAGGACGCGTCGCTGGAGGCGGTCCGAGCCAAGATGCCCGGCTTCCGCGCGAAGTACTACCCGGACGCCGAGGCGAGCCTCCGGGCACGCGGCCTGTGGACGGGCGATGGCATCCCGACGAGCTACGACGTCCTGCCGATCACGGATATCCACCTGACGCCCGAGGTCCGGAGCTACGGCGAAGAGAGCAGCCCCGTGTACAGCTACATCCTGGGCGGGCTGGCCCTCGCCGTGCTGCTCATCGCGTGCATCAACTTCATGACGCTCGCCATCGGGCGCTCGGCGCGGCGAGCCGTGGAAGTCGGCGTGCGCAAGGCCGTCGGGGCGAACCGGCGGCAGCTCATGGTCCAGTTCTGGGGCGAGGCCCTGTTGATGAGCACCCTCGCCCTCGCCGGCGGCCTGGTCCTGGCCGAGGTCTTCCTGCCCGTCTTCAACGACCTCGCCGGCAAGCCGCTGCGCTTCGACCTCCTCCGCGACGCCGGCGGCGGGGCGGTGCTCCTCGGCGTGACGCTCGTCACCGGCCTCATCGCCGGCAGCTATCCGGCCGCCGTGCTTTCGCGGCTGCGTCCCACCGCCACGCTCAAGGGCGGCCCGGCGCTTCGCGGGGCGCACGGCTTCACGCGCGCGCTCGTCGTCGTGCAGTTCAGCCTCTCCGTGTTCCTGATCGCCGCGACCCTCGTCATGCTGGACCAGATCGACTACCTCCGCAGCCGCCCGCTCGGCTTCGACGAGGAGCAGGTCGTCGTCATCGACGCCAGCGACGTCGATGGCGCGCAGGTCCTCGGCCGCTTCCGGCAACGGCTCACCGGCCACGCGGCCGTCGCCGGGCTGACCGGCACGAACACGACGTTCGGGGAAGGCTTCTCCCGCCTCGGTTTCGAGTACGAGGGCGCGGTGAAGCAGGTCGTCGAATTCCACGTCGAGTCTGACTACCTCGACGTGATGGGGATGGACCTGATCGCCGGCCGCACCTTCGACCCCAACCTGCCGACGGACTCGGGCCGCGTCATCGTCATCAACGAAGCGCTCGCCCGCGACTTCGGCTGGGCAGAGCCGCTCGGCCAGCCCCTCCGCGGCGCCACCGGAAGCCCCGAGACGGACCCCGTCGTGATCGGCGTCGTGCGGGATTTCAACTTTCGCTCGCTCCATACCGAGGTCGAGCCGATGATGCTCGTGCTCGGGCCGCGGCGCGCGGTGGACTTCCTCGTCGTGCGCCTGCGCCCCGGGGACGTGCGGGAGGCCCTCGGCGTGCTGCGCGCGACGTGGCAGCAGGCGGCCCCCACGATGCCGTTCCAGTACCGCTTCCTCGACGAGGCGCTCGACGCGCAGTACCGGGCCGAGGAGCGGTGGAGCCGCATCCTCGGCTACGGCGCCCTCTTCGCCGTGCTCATCGCCTGCCTCGGCCTCTTCGGCCTGACGGCGCTGACGGTGGCGAGCCGGACGAAAGAGATCGGCATCCGGAAGGTCCTGGGGGCCTCCATCGCCGGCGTCACCCTGCTGCTCTCGAAAGACTTCGCGCGCCTCATCCTCGTGGCCGTCGTCGTCGCGACCCCGGCGGCCTATCTGGCGATGCGGTCCTGGCTCGGCGGGTTCGCCTACCGCGTGGAACTCGGCGCGGGCGTCTTCGCCACCGCCGGGGTGGTAGCCCTCGCCGTGGCCCTGCTGACGGTCTCCTATCAGGCCGTCCGTGCCGCCCTCGCCGACCCCGTCGAGAGCCTGCGCTACGAATGAGTGCACCGGACCCCCGGAGGACGCCATGCTGAAGAACTACCTCAAGATCGCGCTCCGCGCTCTCCGCAAGGAAAAGGTCTACGCCGGTATCAATATCTTCGGGCTGGCGCTGGGGCTGGCGGTGTGCCTGATGATCCTGCTGTACGTCCGCGCCGAGCTGTCGTACGACCGCTTCCACGAGCAGGCCGAGCGCACGTACCGCATCGTCCGGCAGGAGGCCGATCTGCCGGCCTCGGTGACGCCGGGCGCCCCGCTCGCGCCGGCCCTCGAGCAGACCTTCCCGGAGGTCGAGCACGCCACGCGGCTCTTCCGCTTCTGGTTCACGCCGCTCGTGAGCCGGGGCGATGAGGGCTTCTACGAGCGCGACCTGCTGTTCACCGACCCGGCGTTCTTCGACGTCTTCGACTTCCCGCTCGTGGCGGGCGACCCCGCGACGGCGCTCGACGCACCCTTCTCGATCCTGCTCACCGAGACGACGGCGCGCAAGTATTTCGGCGCGGCCGACCCGCTCGGGCAGACCCTCCTGGTGAATGCCGAGCACATGTTCACCGTCACCGGCGTCCTGGCGGATCCGCCGCGCACCTCCCACTTTCGGTTCGACTTCCTGGCGCCCCTCGCGAGTGCCGAGGCCGTGATGGGCTGGCCGGGCGCCCTGGAGGAGTGGGGGCTGGGCGCCTTCGCCACCTACCTCGTCCTGCCCACCGGAACCGACCCGGCCGCCTTCGACCGGAAGCTGGTCGACTTCGCCCGGCGGCAGCACGGCGACGAGACGGCGTTCCGGTACACCCTCCAGCCGCTGACGGACATCCATCTCCACTCGGCGTACGGCGGCGAGCTGGAGGCCAACAGCGACGTGCGTTACGTGTGGATGCTCGCCGGGCTGGCGCTGATGATCCTGCTGCTGGCCTGCATCAACTACATGAATCTGGCGACGGCGCGATTCGCGCGGCGGGCGCGCGAGGTGGGCGTCCGCAAGGCGATGGGCGCCGCCCGCCGGCAGCTCGTCGCCCAGTTCCTCGGCGAGTCGCTGCTGATGGCCGGCGTGGCGCTCCTGGGTGGGCTGGCCCTGCTGGAGCTTCTGCTGGTCGGGTTCGAGGGGTTGATGGGCGAGCGCCTCGCCTTCAGCTACCGGGACGACGCCGTCTTCGTGGTGCTCGCGGTGGGGCTGGCCCTCGCGGCGGGGCTGGCCGCCGGCAGCTATCCCGCGTTCTACCTCTCGGCCTTCCGGCCCAGCGCGGTCCTCAAAGGCGGAGTCGGCGGGCCGCGCCGGGCGCCGCTGCGGGCCGCCCTCGTCGTGGCGCAGTACGCGATGGCCGTGGTCCTCCTCGCCGGCACCGGCATCATCTACCGCCAGCTCGACTACGTGCAGACCAAGCGGCTCGGCTTCGAGAAGGAGCACGTGCTGGTGGTGCCCGTGCGCGACGAGCAGGTGAAGGCCCGGCCCGACGCCGCCCGCGCCGCGTTCCTCCACCTGCCGGACGTGACGCACGCCGCCTCGACCACCTCCCTCCCCGGCACCGAGTTCCCCGGAACCACGGACGTCCAGCGCGCCGGCGCCATCGACCCGGAGCCGTTCCGCATGGCGATGGCCTGGGGGGATGCCGACTACCTCGAAACCCTCGGCATGCGCCTCGTCGCCGGGCGGACCTTCTCGGAGGATCGACCAGCCGACGTGCAGGAGTCCGTCCTGCTCAACGAGACGGCGACGCGGCAGTTCGGCTTCGCCACGCCCGAAGAGGCCCTCGGCGAACCCCTCGCCTTCTGGGGCCAGACGCGCACCGTCGTCGGCGTCGTCGAAGACTTCCACTACGCCTCGCTCCGCGAGCCCATCGGGCCACTCCTCGTGATGCCCGAGCTGAGCCAGGCCTTCGGGCTCGTGCTGCGCCTCCGCACGGACGACCTGCCCGCGGCGCTCGCCCGCGTCGAGACCGCCTGGGAGACGCTCTCGACGGCCCAGCCGTTCACCTATTCGTTCCTCGACGACGACCTCGCCGGGCTCTACGACGCGGACGTGCGCTGGGGCCGCCTCATCGGCAGCGCGGCGCTCTTCGCCCTGCTCATCGCCACGCTCGGCCTCTTCGGCCTCGCCTCGTTCGCCGCCCAGCAGCGGACCAAAGAGATCGGCATCCGCAAGGTGCTCGGCGCCTCCGCCGCGCGCATCGCCCTCCTGCTCTCGGGCGATTTCACGCGGCTCGTGGTCGTCGCGTTCGTCGTCGGCACGCCGCTGGCCCTCTTCGCCGCCCAGCGCTGGCTGGACGGCTTCGCCTACCGGGTGACGCTGGCGCAGTGCGCAGGCGTCTTCGTCGCCGCCGGGGGGGTGGCGTTGCTCATCGCCGGCCTCACGGTGAGCCTTCAGGCCCTCCGCGCCGCCCGCGCCGACCCCGTGGAGAGCCTCCGCTACGAGTAGCGCCCCGATGTGCCGAGCCGTGCGGCGAGCCGACTCCGGACCGAGCAACCTCAGCGTGGGCGGCCCGTAGCCGGGAGGCGTCCTCTTCCAACGCCCGCCGACCGCCATGCGCCTGCTCGCTGCCGCCCTTACGCTCGCCGCCCTCGCCGCGGCTCTGTTCGCGCTCGACCGCACGATCTCCGGTACCGTGACCGCCGAGGGCGGCGCCCCGCTGCCCGGCGCGTTCGTCTCCGCCTACGGCCCCGAGGGCGTCCGCACGACGACGTATACCGATGCCGCCGGGCGGTTCGCCCTGCCGGTGCCTCCGGCCCGCGTCCAGCACCTCGAAGCGAGTGCCGGCGGCTTTGCGCCCGGCCGCGCCGCGCCCGAGGACGGCCCGGTCCCCTTCACCCTCCGCCCGGCAGCCGCGCCCGGCCCGGCGCCGAGCGCGCACTACCTCGGCCTGCTCCCCGACGGCGAGGACAAGCGCCGCTTCATCCTCGACTGCACCGGCTGCCACCAGTTCGACCACACGATCGTCGCCCCCGGCGGCCAGCTCCGGAGCCCCGACGACTGGCACGCCCGCATCGAGCAGATGATCTCGTTCGCCGGCGGCCATAGCAGCTTCCCGATCATGGCCCCGAGCCGCGACGCCCTCGCGACGACGGACTGGCTCGCGGCGCACCTCGGCGGCCCCGGTGCAGACCCGCCCCGGCTCGACACCCCGCCCCCGGCGGTGCCGGACGATCCCGCCGCCGTCATCACCGAGTACGACGTGCCCGAGGCGCAGGACCTCCCGCACGACCTCGCCCTGCTCCGGGACGGGCGCGTGCTGGTGACCGGCATGATGACGCACCAGATGTACACGCTCGATCCGGCCGACGGCGCCTGGGCCACGCACGCCATCCCCATCCCGTACGCCAACCCGCGCGCCGTCATGGTCGACGAGGCGGGGCACTGGTGGGTGCTGCTCGGGTACCCCCGGCAGGTGGCCCGCTACGACCCGGCCGCCGACGCCTGGACCGCCTTCGACGTCGGGATGTATCCGCACAGCATCGCGCGCGACGCCGGAGGGCGCGTCTGGTTCAACGGGCACTTCACGAAGAATCCCGAGCAGATCGGCGTCCTCGACCCCGCCGGCGGGGAGGTGACCCCGTTCGACGTCCCCGCCCCGCCGATGCCCGACGGCGGCAGCACCATCCCGTACGGGCTGCGCTTCGGGCCGGACGGCACGCTCTGGGGCACCCAGCTCGCCGGCAACCGCCTCGTCCGCTTCGACCCGTCCACCGCCCGGTTCACGCTCTACCCGCTGCCGACGCCCGTCAGCGGCCCCCGCCGCCTCGACGTCGCCCCCGACGGCACGGTGTGGATCCCTGCCTATGCGGCCGGCCTGCTGGTGCGCTTCGACCCCACCACGGAGACGTTCACCGAGTACGCCCTCCCCACCGCCGACGCGCTGCCCTACATCGTCCGGGTGGACGCACCGCGGGGGCGGGTCTGGATCGCCACGGCGGCGGCGGATGCCGTCTTCCGCTTCGACCTCGCCACGGAGGCGTTCGCCACCTACCCGCTCCCGACGCCCCGCGCGCTCGTCCGCCACATGGCGCTCGACGCCGCGACCGGCGCCGTCTGGCTGGCCTACGGCAACTCACCCGCCGTCGCGCCGAAGATCGCCCGGCTGATGCCCGGCGGCGGTGAGTAGGCCGGCTAGCCGTCTCCGAGCGCGTCGCGCAGGATCTCGGCGGGATGCAGGGCCCGGCGGCCCGTCGTGTCGGCGATCTGGGCGCGGCACGAGGTGCCGGCGGCGGCGATGATCGTGTCCTCCTCCGCGGCGCGCACGGCCGGGGCGAGACGGCGCTCGGCCATCGCGAGG
>JAWWAN010000036.1:0-13483 GCA_033721675.1 Rhodothermales bacterium
GAGTGCATCCGCCACGGCGTCGGCGTGGAGGCGCTGCCGGGGCCGGCGGCGTTCGTGCCCGCCCTCACGGCCAGCGGGCTGCCGTGCGACCGCTTCGTCTTCGAGGGCTTCCTGCCGGCCAAGAAGGGCCGTGTGAAGCGGCTGGAGGCGCTCCGCGGTGAGCCCCGCACCCTCGTGCTCTACGAGAGCCCGCACCGGCTGGCGAAGGCCCTCGCCCAGTTCGTGGACGTCTTCGGCGCGGACCGCCCGGCGGCCGTCGCTCGCGAGCTGACCAAGAAGTTCGAGGAGATCCGGCGCGGCACGCTGGCCGAGCTGCACGCACATTACGCCTCCGTGCCGAAGGTGCGCGGGGAGGTCGTCGTCGTCGTCGGGGGTGCGGCGGAGGGATCGGGCGGGTAGCCCCCGTCGGCCGGTCCGGGCAACCTTTTGCCCGCCTGTGTTCTTCAATAGCACGCTCATCCTCCCCGATCTTCCGTCATGACGTTGCGAACCGCCCTCCTCATCGGGGTGCTGCTGGCCGTGGGGTGTGCCCGCGCGCAGGAGGCCCCTCCGGTCGTCGAGCTGGGCTCGGCGCCCCTGCTCCGCGACGCCCTCCCCGCAGACACGGCCTGGACCGACACCGAGCAGCAGGTGCAGGCCCTCCTGGAGGAAGGCGGCACCGTGGTGGTCCACTTCTGGGCCCCCTGGTGCCACAACTCGCGCAACGAGTACGCCGGCGGCTTCTGGCCCGGCGTCATCGCCGCCCACGACGACGTGCGCTTCGTCTTCGTCACCGTCTTCAACGACGGCCGCCTCTCCAGCGACGTGCTCGACGACGCGGGCATCCCCTCGGACGTGGTGCGGCTGGCCCAGCCCGATTACGGGCCGAGCAACAAGCGCCGCAACCGCCGCCAGACGTTCCTCGGCCTGCCCCTCACGTGGACCCCCACCACCTGGATCTTCAACCGGCGCGGCCGCCTCGCCTACGCCGTCAACTACGGCGAGGTGGACGCCGCGCTGATGCAGACCCTCCTCGCCAAGGTCGGCACCGACTGGTCGCACTGAGCGGCTCTTGACGGAAGGGGGCCGGCGCACGACATTGGGAGCGCCCGGGCCTCCCCGCGTGGCACGCGTGGGGGTGGCCCCCCTCAGCCACCCGCCGCCTCCCGCGATGGAGCCTGCCTCCGCGCCGCCGCTGCCGCCCTACGCCGACGCTACGGCGACGCCCGGCGCGCTCACCGTTCAGCTTCCCGTCCGCCCAGACGCCGAGCAGGCCCTCGGCGCCTACCTGCGCGCCCATCCTTTCCCCTTCGCGCGCATCGGGGCCGTGCATTATGCCCGGTGGGCCATCCTCCCGCGGGGCGAGGACGGCGCCGGGTACCCCGTGCCCGCCACCCTCCTGCTCGCGGTGAACCACGACGGCGCTACGGACGGCTGGCTCGCGGCCGCCGTGGACGAGGCCGCCGAGGCGCTGGACGCCCGCCTCGCGTTCTGCGAGGGGTACCCGCCGCCGCCCGAGCGCACCCCGGCCCGCCGCCTCGCCTACCTGCAGGCGCATGCCCTCCCGCACGACGTCTTCTACGTCGGCGCCCACCGCCGCACGCTGGCGCAGATCCTCCACGAGGCCCGTCTGCACGCCGCCATCCAGGACTTCGTGGACGGGCGGGACTGGCGCGGCACCGAGCCTGCGGAGGTGCGCCGGGCCATCCAGCACTACGTCTTCGAGGAGCGCGGCGACGCGTTCGCGTGGGCGCGCACGCCGCCCCCCCCGCCCGTGAACCGGCTGCGGTGCTTCGCCCGGCGGTTCTGGTGGGTTCTCGTGGGGGCCGGGTTCGCGCTCGCCATCGTGCTGGCCGTGCTGTTCACGCGGCTCGCCCTCGGATGGCTGCTCGTGCCGGCCGTCATCGCAGGGCTGCCGCTGGTGGCCGCGCTGGCCGCGCTGCTGGTGGTGCGCGTCAAGGAGGCCCGCGAGAACTGGGCGTTCCGCACCGACCCCGTGCTGCCCTACCGCCGCGCCGACGACTACCCGGAGCGGCCCGATCCGCGCCAGCCGCAGACCCCCCTGACCCACGTGGCGGCCGTCCGGCCCGGGCGCATCCGGCACGCCACGCTGCGCTTCGTGCTGTGGGGCGTCGAGGCGATGTGCCGGTGCCGCTACACGCGCGGCATGATCGCCGGCATCCGCACGATCCACTTCGCGCGGTGGGTGCGTGTGGACGGCGGGCGCCGCCTCATCTTCCTGTCCAACTTCGACGGGAGCTGGATCAACTACCTGGCCGAGACGAGCGACGACCTCGCCGCCGGCCCCCTGACGGCCCTGTGGAGCAACACCGAGGGCTTCCCGCCCACCCGGTGGCTCTTCCACGACGGCGCCCGCGACGTAGACCGCTTCGCCGCGTGGACCGCCGCCGGTGAGGCACTCACGCAGGACTGGTACTGCGCCTACCCCGCCCTCTCTCTGTTCAACATCGACAACAACACCGCCCTCCGCCACGGCCTCTCGCCCGAGGTCGATCTAGACGACGACGGCCTCCGCCTCTGGCTCCGCCGCATCTGAGGCGGCGCCCCGCCCCTTTCCTTTCTACCCGGCATGCGACGCAAACCCGAAACGCTCGACCTCGACGACATCCAGGGGCTGATCCTGCGCGGCTACGGGGGCCTGCCCGCCGCCCACTACCTGATCCTGCACATCGCGGACCCGGTGCGCGCCCGGCACGGGTTGCGCGGGCTGCTGCCGCGCATCACCGATGGCTACAGCGACGACGCGCGCCGGCAGGCCGTCCACGTGGCCTTCACCTACAGCGGGCTGGAGCGCCTCGGGCTCAACACCAAGACGCTCCGCTCCTTTCCACGCCCCTTCCGCGAGGGGATGGCCCGCCGCAACCTCCTCCTGGGCGACTGCGGGGCGAGCGCCCCCGAACGGTGGCGCTGGGGCGGCCCGCAGGACAAGGAGGTCCACGCCCTGCTCCTGCTCTTCGCGCGCGAGCCCGACCTCACGCACCCCGCCGCGCCCCACCCCACCGACGACCCCAACGCCTCCCTCGCGGAGCTGGCCGAGCGCGGCAAGCAGGACCTCATCCATGCCGTCCGGCATCGCCTGCAAGACAGCGGCCTGGAGGTCCTCGAAGCCCTCGACACCCGGACGCTGATCGAGCGCAAGGAGCACTTCGGCTTCCACGACGGGATCGCCCAGCCGATGCTGCATGCGCGCCGCCTCACCGGCAAGCGGCACGTGCACGAGGACAACCTCGTCGCCCCCGGCGAATTCATCCTCGGCTATCGCAACGAGTACGGCCGCCTCCCGGACAGCCCCACCGTCTCAGCCGTGCACGACCCCCTCGGGCTGCTTCCCCGCCGCAGCGACGGCCGCCACGACCTCGGGCGCAACGGCTCGTACCTCGTCTTCCGCCAGCTCCGGCAGGACGTCCACGCCTTCTGGCGGTTCGTGGACGAATGCGCCGCCCGCGACGGCGCCGCCGACCCCGCCGCGCGAGACCGGCTGGCGGCCAAGATGGTGGGGCGATGGCCCAGCGGCGCCCCCCTCGTCCTCGCCCCGGACGCCGACGACCCCGCCCTCGGCGGCCGCGACGACTTCGGCTACCACGACGCCGACCCCTACGGCGAGCGCTGCCCGATTGCCGCGCACGTGCGCCGCACCAACCCGCGCGACGTGATGCAGCCCGGACCCGCCCGCTACGCGGTCCCCGGCAAGAAAGACTCGACGCGCCAGGCCAAGCGGCACCGGCTCCTCCGCCGGGGGCGCGCCTACGGAGACCCGCTGCACCCCGCGATGACTCCGGACGCCTTCCTCCGCGCCGGGGACGACGGCGCCGAGCGCGGCCTGCACTTCCTCTGCCTCAACGCGAACCTCACCCGCCAGTTCGAGTTCGTCCAGCACACCTGGATCAACAACACCAAGTTCGGCGGCCTCTACGACGCGGCCGACCCCATCGTGGGCACGCACGACCCCCACGGCGAGGGCCGCCTCGGGATCTTCTGCGCGCCGGACGCGCCCGTCCGCCAGCGTCTCTGCGACGTGCCGACGTTCGTGACGATGCGCGGCGGGGCGTACTTCTTCCTCCCCGGCATCCGGGCGCTGCGCTACCTGGCGGCGGGATTGCCGTAAGGGCGCGCCGCGTGGAACGAAGGCGGCACCTGAGCATAGACGGGGGCGTTGAACGAGGGCCGCTCCGTCTGGACAGGCCGGAAGCACCAGCCCCCCGGCCCGCTCGCATGCACCGCGCCCCCGGAGCCCCCATCGCCTGCTGTACGACCCTGCTGTTATGAGCTGGAAGTTGACCGACCGACTCGTCGCCGCCGCCGTTTTCGTCTACGCCCTCGTCCTCTATCTGCTGACGGTGGCGCCGACGGCCTCGTTCTGGGACTCCGGCGAGTTCATCGCGATCGCGCACGGGTTGCAGGTCTCGCACCCCCCCGGCGCGCCGTTCTACATGCTCGTCGGCCGGCTCTTCTCCATCGTCCTCGCCCCCCTCCTCGGCCTCTTCACCGAGACCGGCGCCGTGGCCCTGGCGATCAACCTCGTCTCCGTCCTCGCCAGCGCCTTCACGGTGCTGCTGACGTACCTGATCATCGTGCGGCTCGTGCGCGAGTGGCAGGGGGCACCCGAGGGCTGGACGCCCGTGCAGCGCATCGCCGCGATGGCGGGCGGCGTCATCGGCGCGTGCACCTTCGCCGCGACGGACTCGTTCTGGTTCAACGCCGTCGAGGCCGAGGTCTACGGCCTCTCGATGTTCTTCACCGCCGTCGTGGTCTGGCTCATCATGAAGTGGAGCGAGCAGGCGCGGCGCGAGGAGGCCTCGCTGGCGGGCGGGCAGCACCCGTTCGGGCTGCGCGCCAACCGCTACCTCGTCCTCATCGCCTACCTCTTCGGGCTGGCCACGGGCGTGCACCTGCTCAACCTGCTGGCCCTCTTCTACATCGTCCTCATCTTCTTCTTCCAGGAGTTCGACCGCCCCGAGTGGGACGCCCGGAAGCGGTGGACGGGCATCCTCGTGGCGGGCCTGCTGGGCAGCGTGCTCTTCCTGCTCATCTACCCCGGCCTCATCATCAAGCTGCCCCAATGGGCCGGCGAGAGCGGCGCGCCGATCCTCGTGCTGCTCGCCGTCGTCGGCGCCTTCGTCTTCGGCGTCTACTACACGCACCGCCGGCAGATGCAGGTGTGGAACCTCCTGGCGCTCTCCCTGCTGATGGTCCTCATCGGCTACTCCACCTACACGCTCATCTTCATCCGCAGCGCCGCCGACCCGCCCATCGACGAGAACGACCCCGAGACGCCGGCGGCCATCGTGAGCTACCTCGCCCGCGAGCAGTACGGCTCGACGCCCCTGCTCTCCGGGCCGGCCTTCGACGACCGCACCAACCAGCTCTCGCAGGAGACCAAGACGCTCCCCCGCCGCTACTCGCAGGACCCCAACCACTGGCGCGTCTACAGCCGCTACGACAGCGACTTCGAGTACTTCTGGGAGTACCAGCTGGAACACATGTACCTCCGGTACTTCCTGTGGAACTTCGTCGGGCGCGAGAGCGACATCCAGGACGCGCGCGCCATCACCGGCTTCCGCTTCATCGACGGGGACTACGAGCACCTGCTGCAGACGCCGAGCGAGCAGGCCAGCCGCAACGCCTACTACGGCCTGCCCCTCCTGCTGGGGCTGCTCGGCGCCTTCTTCCACTTCTCGCGAGACTGGCGCCGCGCCTTCAGCGTCTTCATCCTGTTCTTCGTCACCGGCATCGGCATCATCGTCTACCTGAACCAGCCGCCCCTCCAGCCGCGCGAGCGCGACTACTCGTACGTCGCCAGCTTCTTCGCCTTCAGCCTCTGGGTGGGGCTCGGCGCCACCGGCGTGCTGACCCTCCTGGCCGAGGCCCTCAAGGACGGCCTCCGCCGCCCCGCCCTCCTCGGCTCCGCCGCCCTCCTGTTCCTGGCCGTCCCCGGCTGGATGGCCGTGGAGAACTACGACGACCACGACCGCTCCGGCCGCTACATCGCCCCCGAGTACGCCTACAACATGTTGATGAGCCTGGCCGACGACGCCATCGTGTTCACCAACGGCGACAACGACACCTTCCCCCTCTGGTACCTCCAGGAGGTCGAGGGCATCCGGCGGGACGTGCGCGTGGTCAACCTCTCCCTGCTCAACACGCCCTGGTACGTCCGCCAGCTCAAGAACCAGGCCTCGCGCGAGTCCGCCCCGCTGCCCATCTCCATGCCGGACGAAGCCATCGACCGGCTCGGCGTGCGGCAGTGGCAGCCGCAGGACGTCGAGCTGCCCGTCGACGTGCAGGACCTGCTCCAGGCCAGCGAGGTGCCCATCGCCCTCGGCGACACCAGCAAGATCGAGAACCCGATGCGGTGGCAGCTCAAGGGCCGCCAGTGGGGCGAGGACTTCTACGTGCTCTACGGCGCCGACATCGCCGCGCTCGATATCCTCCGCACGAACGCCGCCCAGGGCTGGCAGCGGCCCGTCTACTTCGCCGTGACCGTCAGCTACGACGGCCAGCTCGACCTCCAGAACTTCTTCCAGCTCGAAGGCCAGGCCTGGCGCGTCGTCCCCATCCGCCACGAGGAGCCGCTCGGACGCGTCGTCCCCGAGATCACGCCCGAGCGCCTCCGCCGCTTCCGCTTCACCAACCTCGCCGACCCCGACGTCTACTACGACGAGAACATCCGGCGCATGGTGGACAACTACCGCAACATCTTCGCCCAGACCGCCGACCGCCTCAGCGCGCTGGGGCAGCCCGGCGAGGCCCGCGCCCTCCTCGACACGCTCATGCAGCAGGTGCCCTACGAGACCATCCCCGGCGACCTCCAGAGCTACCTGTTCCTCGCGCGCTCCTACCAGATGACCGGAGACAAGGACGTGCCCGTGGCCCTCATGCAGAAGGCCGAGCCCCTGCTGCTCCATTACCTGAGCACCGGCCAGACCCCCTACAACCAGGACTTCCTGGAGCGCTTCGTCCAGGCCGTGCAGTTCACCTACCTCGACGCCCGCGACTTCGAGGCCGCCGCCACCTTCAGCAACCGCCTCGCCGAGGCCCTCGGCGACCCCTACCGGCAGACCCCGGACGAGCTGCGCCAGCAGTACGAGGGGCTCTTCGAGGACGACTCCACGACGGCCGCCACCGGCACCCCGCCCACCGGGGGGTAAGGCCCAGCCGCACCCCCCGAGATCGGGTGAGAAAAAAGTTGACAGCGTGACAGGCGGAGTCTATATTATTAATTAAGGATTTATTCACAAACTTCACACCCTCCGCGTCCGCTGCGCCCCTCTCCCCCTTTCGTGTCGCCGCAGCACGCACCCTCACCCCGCTCCCGAGGCTCATCCGTCCGGCATGAGCCTCGTTCGCCGTCATTACCCACCCAGTAGCACAGGCAGGAGGCGCTTTATGGTTACGCAGCGCAGTGTCGTGAAGTGGTTCGACGCAAAGAAAGGCTACGGCTTTATCGTCAACCCGCAGGGCGGCCAGGACATCTTCGTGCATTACTCGCAGATTCAGACCGATAAGCGGTTCAAGACGCTGCGTACCGGGCAGGTGGTCGAGTACCGCCTGCACGACGGGCCGAAAGGCCCCCACGCCGTCGAGGTGCTCCTCTTCGAGGACGACGCCGGGCACCACGACGAGCCCGACGAGCGTGCGGAGGCGGCGCCCTCGGAGGCGGCGCCGGCCACGGAGCGCTCCTACTTCTCGCCCTACTAGGCCGCGCTGCGCGCCGCGTTGTTTTTCGCGGGGACAGCCCCTATCTTGGCCCGACGTTTCGGCCCGCCATCGCCTGCGGGCCGCGCCTGTTTCAGGATCAGGAGGCTGTTTCCACGATGGACTTTTCGTTCTCCGACGCCGACTTCCAGCGCATCGCGTCGGTGCTGGAGGTGCCTGCCAAGCACGACGGGGCCCTCGTGCGCTTCAAGCTGCACGACGAGGCCAGCGGCCGGCACCTCTCGCTCGAGATCGCACAGGGCGTGGCCCTGCCGAAGGCGGTGGCCACCGACCAGCCGGCCAACCTCGTCTCGATCTATGCGGCGAGTTCGTTCCTGCAGCTCCAGGGCTGCACCGGCTTCATCGCCAGCCAGGAACTCGGCGAGGTGATCTTCTTCGCCCGCCGCGGCGGCGTCGCCAACGGCCTCGTCATCGAGCGGCAGGCCGGCTGCTCGCTCTTCGCGAACGTGGACGAACGCCTGCTCACGACGGACTTCACGCAGCTCGCCCCGGAGCTCATCATGAGTACGGTGGCGCTCTCCATGTCTGAGACGCTCTTCAACGACTTCAACTGACGGCGCCCCGGCTCCAGGGCGGCGCCGCCCTGCTCTTTCGCGCCTGTGCAGCCCGCACCGCCGCCCTCCGAGCCCACGCTCGTCATCGAGCAGATCCACCCGTCGCACCAGCTCGACGAGGCCCTGCTCGAACGGCTCGTCGACGCCGTCGTCGACGGCGAGGGCGCCACGCTCCGGTACCTCGGCCTGATCCTGGCCGACCACGCCACCGTGCTCGACCTCAACCGGGCCTACCTAGAGCACGACTACCTGACGGACGTCCTCTCCTTCCCCCTCGACGACGCGCCCGGCATCCTCGACGGCGAGGTGTACGTGGACCTCGACACGGCCGCCGAGCGCCATGCCGAGTTCGGCGCCACCTTCGAGCAGGAAGCCTGCCGTTACGTGGTCCACGGCCTGCTCCATCTCCTCGGCCACGACGACGCCACGCCGGCCGGCCGCCGCCGCATGCGCGCCCTCGAAGACCGCTACCTGCACGCGCTCGGCCGCTGACCGGCGCCGGCGCGCCCCCTCGATTCCTATGTAACGAGGCTGAAAGGGTGCGCCGCGGTAGCGTTGACAATGTGACGGGGGTTGGTTACCAAGGGGATACGCCCGGCCCGGAGCGTACGCCCCGTGCGGGCACCCCGCATTCCCGCATCATCGTGAAGAAGGAGGAGGCTGCGTATGCACACCCAGATCACGGCCCGTCATTTCACGGCCAGCCCCGCGCTCCAGACCTACGCCTCGGACCGCCTGTCTCGCCTCGAGAAATACTACGACGGCATCACCGACGCCCACGTGGTCCTCGAAGAGCAGCCCGCCGCCAAGGCCGCCGAGATCACGCTCAACGTCTACCGCCAGCGGCTGGCCGCGCAAGACGCCGGCTCGACGCACGAGGAGGCCATCGATCGCTGCGTCGAGCGCCTCCGCAAGCAGATCATCCGCTACAAGGCCAAGCTCCGCAGCAAGAAACGCGACGTGCACCATTGACCGGGTGCCGGCTCCTGGCCCCGCCGGCCCCGCCCCGTAAAAACGCCGCGCTACCCGGACGGGCCAGCGCGGCGTTTCTTTTGCGTGCAGGACAGCAGGCTCACGAACCTTCAACGTACCGACTGACCCGGAACCTTCCGCAGGCGCCGCCTACGCCATCTTCCGCAGGGGCTCGACGACGCGGCGGACCACCTCGGAGCGCTGCATGATGTAGAAGTGGACGCACGGCACGCCCGCCTCGATCAGCTCCTCGCACTGCCGCCGCGCCCACTCGACGCCGATGTCCACCACGTGCTCGGGCTTGGCCGCCTCGGCCTCGGCCGCGAGCGCCTCCGGGATCTCGACGTAGAACCGGCTCGGCAGCAGCGTCAGGTGCCGCTTCGTCGTCAGGATCTTGACGCCCGGGATGATCGGCACGTCGATGCCCACGGCCCGGCACCGCTCGACGAAGTCGAAGTAGTGCTGGTTGTCGAAGCACATCTGCGTCGTCACGTAGTGTGCGCCGGCGTCCACCTTGCGCTTGAGGTAGAGCACGTCCCACGTGATGTTGGGCGCCTTGTAGTGCTTCTCCGGATAGCCCGCCACGCCGATGCAGAACTCCACCGGCGCCGGGTCGATGAGTTCTTCGAGGTAGACCCCCCGGTTCATCGCGCCGATCTGCTCGACGAGCTCGAGGGCGGAGTCGTTGCACGACTTGCCGGGGGCGAGGGTCTTCTGGAAGCCCGTATCGTCGCCGTGGAGCGCCATCACGTTCTCGATGCCCAGATAGTTGAGCTCGATGAGCGCGTCCTCGGTCTCCTCGCGGGTGAAGCCGTGGCAGAGCAGATGGGGGACGGTCTCGACGCCGAAGCGGTGCTTGATGGCCGCGCAGACCCCGAGCGTGCCCGGCCGCTTGCGCTTGACGTGGCGGCGCCACGTGCCGTCGGTCATCTCCTCGTAATACGCCTCGGCCGAGTGGCTCGTCACGTCGATGAACGGCGGGTCGAACGGCATCAGGTCTTCGACGACGGCCAGGATCTGGTCCAGCGAGCCGCCGCGCTTGGGCGGGATGATCTCGTAGGAGATGAGCGGGCCGGTGGCCTCGGCCAAGAGTTCCGTAATTTTCATGCGGCGGGTGCTTTTCGTTGCCGGATCCCGTAAATATACAGCGCGCCCGAATGCTGCGGGTGCACTCGCCGGTCTGTACCGTCCATCCCGTGCTGTGTTCGATGATTGGGCTTGTTTTTTCCACTGAGGAGGAAGCCGCACCGTTTCTGAGCCGCTACCAGCGCGGCCGCTTCGAGGGCCTGGCCGAAGGCGAAATCTCGCACGACGACCAGGTGCTGGTGGCCCTCACCGGCACCGGCAAGATCAAGGCGACGCTGCGCACCGAGCGGATGCTGCGCGCGCACCGGGTGCACCGCCTGCTCCACCCCGGCACCGGCACCGCCCTCGCCGACGCCCTCGAGACCGGCGCCCTCGTGGCCGCCTCACAGGTCTTCGAGGGCGACCGCGTCACACTCGCCCGCCCCACCTATCCCCGGATGCCCCTCGACGTCCCCTTCGAGGCCCTGCCCACCGTCACGCTCGTCACGCAGGACCACACGGTGCAGGGGCAGGAGGAGCACACCTACTGGCAGCGCATCGCGGACGTGAGCGACATGAGCGGCTACGCCGTGGCCTACGTGGCCGCCACCCACGGCGTCCCCTGCCATATCGTGAAGGTGATCACCGGCCGCTTCGGCGGCGAAGACCCCGACTTCCGCAAGACCCTCGCCGGCGCCTGCGACGCCTTGGCGACGTTCCTCATCGAGGAGATGGACGCGCTGTTGCAGGACGGCGGGCGCTGACCGCCACGCCGCCCTCGACAGACGTCCTCCGCAGACCGGCCGCGCCGCGTGATGCCTCGCCTCCTCTCCCTGCTCCTCCTCGTCGCGGCGCTGCAGTGCCGCCCCGCCGGCGAGGCCCCTCCGGCCCCGGACGCCGCCGCTGGAGGTATCCCCTCCTTCACCCTGACCGATGCAGACAGCGCCGCCTTCGGCGCGGAACAGCTACGGGGGCGGGTGTGGATCGCCACGGTGATCTTCACTCGCTCGCAGAACAACACGCCGCAGCAGACCGCCGCGATGGCCGCACTCCAGCAGCGCCTCGCCGACGACCCCGCGCGGAGCGGCGTCCGCCTCGTGAGCCTCACCGCCGAGCCCGAGCGCGACACGCCCGCCGTGCTGCGCGCCTATGCCGCCCGCCACGGCGCCGACGCTACGCGCTGGCACTTCCTCACCGGCCCCCGCCCGGCGCTCACCGCGCTCGTCCGCGACGGCCTCGGGCTGCCCGTCCTCAGCGACTCCGGCGGCGCCCGGCCCGTCACGCTCAGCCCCCGGCTCGTCCTCGTGGACCGGCAGATGCGCGTGCGCGGCACCTACGACGCCGCCGCCCTGGAGACCCTCCTCGCCGACCTCGACCGCGTCCTCCCCGAAGCGCCGCACCTGGACGACGGCACCGGCCGCACGCACCTCGTCTACCCGCCGCAGAATCTCGACCTCGGCTGGCTCGGCGAGCGGGCCCAGACGCAGCGCGCGGCCGCGCAGGACCTCGACGCCTTCCACGACTTCCGCTTCACCGACCGGCGCGCGGCCAGCGGCATCGGCTTCCGCCACCGCATCGTGGATAACGCCGGCAAGGCGTGGATGCCCAACCACTACGACCACGGCAACGGCGTCGCCGTGGCGGACGTGGACGGCGACGGCCGGCTCGATCTCTACTTCACCACCCAGGTGGGCCGCAACGCGCTCTACCGCAACCTCGGCGGCGGGCGGTTCGAGGACGTGACCGAGACCGCCGGCGTCGCCCTGGACGGCCGCGTCAGCGTGGCCGCCTCCTTCGCGGACGTCGACAACGACGGCGACGCCGACCTCTACGTCACCAGCGTGCGCGGCGGCAACGCCCTGCTGCTCAACGACGGCGGCGGCCGCTTCACCGACGCCTCGGCGGCCTCCGGCCTCGATTATTCCGGCCACTCCTCCGGCGCCGTCTTCTTCGACTACGACCGCGACGGCCTCCTCGACCTCTACCTCGCCAACGTCGGCGTCTACACCACAGACCGGCGGCTGCCCGTCACCAACGGCACCTCGCCCGAGCAGACCGGCGGGCGCTACCAGTTCTACGAGGGCCGCGAGGACGCCTTCATCGCCCACCTCTTCCCCGGCCGCGCCGAGACCGGCCGCCTCTACCGCAACCTCGGCAATGCCCGCTTCGAGGACGTGACCGAGGCGATGGGCCTCCGCGACGACGGCTGGTCTGGCGACGCCGTGCCCTTCGACGCCGACAGCGACGGATGGACCGACCTCTACGTGCTCAACATGCAGGGCGACGACGCGTTCTTCCGCAACATGGAGGGCCGGCGCTTCGAGCGCCGCAGCCGCGCCGTCTTCCCCCGCACCCCCTGGGGCACGATGGGCGCCGCCACGCTCGACGCCGACGGCGACGGCGCCCTCGACCTGCTGCTGACCGACATGCACTCGGACATGAGCCAGGACGTCGGCCCGGCTCAGGAGAAGCTGAAGGCCGCCATGCAGTGGCCCGACAGCCTCTTGCAGACCGACGGCCGCAGCCTCTTCGGCAACGCGCTCTTCCGCAACGCCGGCGGCGGCGCGTTCCGCGAGATCTCGGATGCCGTGGGCGCCGAGAACTACTGGCCGTGGGGGCCGAGCGCCGGCGACCTCAACGCCGACGGCTACGACGACGTGTTCATCGCGTCCAGCATGAACTACCCGTTCCGCTACGGCATCAACACCGTGCTGCTGAACGACGGCGGGCGCGGCTTCGCCGACGCCGAGTTCCTGCTGGGCGTGGAGCCCCGCCCCGAAGGGCACCGCCTGACGCCCTGGTTCACGCTGGCCTGCGACGGCGCCGACGCCACGCACGAGCACTGCGCCGGACGCACCGGCGAGGCCGTCGTCTGGGCCGCGCGCGGCTCGCGCAGCGCCGCCGTCTTCGACCTGGACGACGACGGCGACCTCGACGTGGTCACGAACGATTTCAACTCCGAGCCGCTCGTCCTCGTCAGCGACCTGGCCGAGCGGCGGGGCGACGCGCTGCGCTACCTCCAGGTCCGGCTGCAGGGCACCGAGTCCAACCGCGACGGCCTGGGCGCCGTCGTGACGGTGTACGCCGGAGACCGCGCGATCACGCGGGCGATGGATGGCGTCTCGGGGTACCTCTCGCACAGCGTGATGCCGCTCTACTTCGGCCTCGGCGAGGCC